>JAIOII010001041.1 GCA_019912685.1 Kofleriaceae bacterium | reverse complement strand
GCCGGCGCCGAATCAGCAGGCGGCCGCGCAGGCGGCGCCGCAGCGCGGTAAGCTCGCGCGCGCGCTCGAGGCCCTCGCGTCGTTCGTCGACGGGTTCACGGCGCGCTTCCGGCGGCACTGACCATGTCCTCTCCTCCTCCTGCCGAACCTGCCGAGCTGGCGGGCCTGCTCCGCGCCGACGTCGCGGCGTACAACGCGCGCGTCGCCGGCGCGATCACGATCGACCTGCGCGGCGTCGATCTCGGCGGCGTCGATCTCTCGCAGGCGCGCCTCGAGGGCGCGGATCTGTCGGGCGCGAACCTCGCCGGCGCGCGCGTCGATGGCTCGGCGCTCGTGCGCTGCCGCCTCGAGGGCACGCGCACCGACGGCGTCGTCGTCGACGCCTACTGGCGCTCGATCCTCGACGCGATCGCGCTCGTGTGGCGGGGCGCCGGCGCGTGGAACGCCGCGCGGGTGCCCGGCGGCGAGCCGCGCATGCTCGACGGCGCCGACTTCAGCGGTGCGAAGCTCGCCGGCATCGACTTCGGCGACACGTTCCTCAACCACGCGAGCTTCCAGGGCGCGGACCTCTCCGACGCGACGTTCAAGAAGGCAGCCCTCGAGATGGCGAGCCTGGTCGACGCGTCGCTCGAGCGGGCCACCCTCAAGTTCACGAACCTGATCGGCGCCAACCTCGGCCGCGCGCGCTTCGACGGCGCGACCCTGCGCCATTGCCGCCTCGAGAACGTGCTCGCGATCGGCACCTCCTTCGCGCGCGCCACGATCGTCGGCGGCGAGTGGCGCGCGGGCGACTTCACCGAGGCCTCGTTCGAGGGGGCCACCCTCGAGAAGACCGGCCTCAACTACGCGCGCCTGACCCGGGCGCGCTTCGCGGGCGCGCGCCTCACCGGCGTCTCCTTCGTCTCCACCGACCATCACTTCGCCGACTTCGAGGGCGCCACCCTCGTCCAGTGCGTCGACCTCGGGACGATCGAGACCGGCGTCCCGTTCGATCCGACCCCGAACTGACCGTTCGCCCTGAGCGAGCGCAGCGAGTCGAAGGGCGCGTGACGCAGGCTCGACGAAAACGTCATGGATTCCGGCCGGAAACGCCTTTCCGTCCCCTTGACGCCCGGCGCTCCATGATGCACATCTACGGGCTCGTAGATCTTCCGGAGTAGCTCAGTGGTAGAGCAGGCGGCTGTTAACCGCCGGGTCGGGGGTTCGAAACCCTCCTCCGGAGCCAAGCGGATCCCCAAACCGCTCTCTTTCGGGCGGCGATGATGCCGTACAACTGCTGAATCGCGAAGGGGACGGGCGGGGCGGTTGTTAACCACGCGCGCGTCGTGAAGGCCGTTCGCGGCTCTCTTGGCGCGTTCTCGGGGAGAGAATCGGGGAGTGGTTAACAGTCTCCGGAGAGCGCGTTCTCCGGAAGACAATCCGGAGAACGCCGCCGCATCAGGAGCTTGGACCGCTGGCGTGATTTCGGGAAACCCGTCGTCGGTGCCGCCGATAGGGCGCGCACGAATGATGACCACCACGCCGAGCATCTGCCCTCACTGTGGAGTCGCCGTGCCGACGCGCGCGAGCGCCTGTCCCGGCTGCGGATCCGACGAGTCGACGGGGTGGTCCCCGGCCGCAGGGTACGCGCATACGATGCCGGAGGGTCGGGCGGCACCGCACCGCCAGCGGCGGGCGACGCTTGCGATCGGGGTCGTCGCAGTCATCAGCGTGATCGCGGTGCTGGCCGGCGTGGCCGGCGTGCAAGACTGGTACTGCCTCGGCACGGCGGTGGCTGTGCTTGTCGCGATCCTGGTGATCGATCGACGGCCCGTCGGACCTGCCGTCGCGGCCGAGCCCGACGGCTTCCAGCGGCTGGTTGCGCTCTGTCACGGCGATCGCGGGATGGCAGAGCGCCTCGTTGCCGGCGAGGAACGCCGGATACCAAGGCTCAGCCGGTCAGCGCTCGTCGAGCGCGCGATCGAGCGGCTGAGAGACGATCGCCGACGATGACCGGTGGAGCACCAGGCTCACGCGGCGAGTCGGTGCGCGACGCAGCGGACGCCATCGGAGACAACCAGCGGCTGATACGCCGCGGGACGGCCGCGATAGAGCGCGCCAGACGTCGCTTCGAGCAGGAAGTGCCCCTTCGAGTCAAATCCTTCAACCCAGGCGTGGCCATCACAACCCTCGGACGTACAGAGCCGCCCGATGATCAACACGCACGACCCTCCGGCGGCCTGAATGAGGGACGCGGCGAGGATCGCTAGGTCATCGCAGTCCCCTGTCCCGAGCTCTAGCGTCGTCGCGGGGCCGCACCACCGATCACAGCTCTCGGGGTCGGGCACGTACGCCAGCTCGCCCGCGAGCAACTTCCCGCGGAACCATGCGGCGATGTTCTCGCCGAGCGGAACCGGGCGACCGAGGCGACGCGGCCGCGCAGTGAGGAGATGGCCAACCTCGTCGGGGCGAACGAGCTGGGACGCTGCGCGGCACCAGCTCACGGGCGACGGCTGGACACAGAGGCAGCGAGGGCAGGCGGCGCCGATCTCATAGGCCACGAGCATTCGATGATGGTAACGGATCAGCCTGACGCGTAGTGAGCTATTCGTTTTCGAAGTCGCTGTGATCCCAAACTCGAGGACGGTGCGAACGACGTTCTCGAGAACGCCGGCCGGGATGTCGGGGCCCGATCTCGAGGGCACCGCGACCTCCGTGCCCACCAGACCGACGAGGTGGGATGATTGACCTCATCGGCGATGCGGCTGGCGTCGCGCCCGATACGGGCAGGATCGAGCGTCACATCCCGTGGAAGTGCTTCGGGCGAGACACTCTGGCTTATCTGGGTTCTCGCTCGGCGGTCGATCTCCCCGACCGCGTATGCTCGTCCCAAGGAGGGGAGACTCGCACCGTATGTGGATGGTCCATCTGGATGGTACGTGGCAACCGGCCGACCGAAGCGACGTCGTCGTGGCGTGGATCCACAGCGGACAGGTGGGACCGGCGACGTCGATCCGCCATTCCTCGTGGACCTCGGCTCGTCGCGCCGATGAGATCCAGCAGTTCGCGTCGCACTTCCGGCACGCGGCACGAGCGCTCTCGACGAGCTCGGGCATGCCGCGCGTCGAGACGCCGCGCGGCACCAAGATCGCGTTCGCCGTCATCGCCGCGATGCTGTTCGGCGTCGGCGTCACGTACGTGGTCGGTCGCTCCGCGCACGTCGGCGTCCTGCTCGGCTTCTTGGTGGTCCTCGTCGCGGTCGGCTTGGTCCTGAGCCGGATGGACTGGGCACCATCATGGCTGCGCACGATCTCCGCCGTGTTGCTCAAGCGGCGCGCGTGGACCTTCGCAATCATCGCGCTGCTCCTCGTTGGAACACTCGCGGGTCTCAACATTCGAGGCGAGCGGATCTCCGCCTGCGAAGGCGCAACGGCCCACGCCGAAACGGCCAAGCGCGCTGGCCGCCCCGCCGCGGAGGTCAAGGCCGCGTACGACGCGGCAGCCGCCGCCTGCGGTGTGGCCGACATGGCCGAGGAGAAGCGGCGCGCTTCGGAAGGCGCGGCAGCGGCCGAACAGGTGATCGATGCCGAGCGCAAGGCCGCGTTCGACGCGGCGGTGAGCGAAGCGCGCCGCATGGCGTCCACGGCCGACGGCGCGGCCGGCTCCGTGGCGAAGTTCGAGGAGGCGCGTCGGTTCGGCGCACTCAGCGCGGAGGACGCCGTGCTGTTCGGTGCCCAGCTCGTCGCGCACAGCAAGGTGCTCGCGGGCGGCGGCAAGCACGAGGAGGCCCTCACGGCGCTCCACACCGCGCAGCAGGTGGCGCCATCGACGCCCGACCTGCCGGGGTTGCTCGACGCCCAGACGAAGGCAGTGCGCCGGATGCAGATCGAATCGGCGATCGCCGCGGCGACGACGGTGCAGCGGTCGCGAACGCTGTGCGACACGCCGCTCGAGGTCAAGAAGGCGTGGTCGCGGTTGCAGACCGTGCGCCGCGGCGAGCCGCTCTACAAGGAGGCTGTCAAGGTGACCACCGGGTTGGAGCGGTGCCGCAAGGCGATGATCCGGACGATGGCGGCGGGTCTGCGAGACATCGCGAAGAAGCAGCGCCTGGCGTGGGCGGACAAGTACGAGACCAAGCTCCTCGACGAGGGGCTCGATGTGCGCGTTCGGGTGAGCGGTCAGCGCAAGGACCGGTTGACGATCACCTACGTGCTGTTCAACCGCGCCTGGGCCCACAAGATCACCGACGGCGGGTCGATGAACCAGGGCGCCTTTCTGCCGACGCTCCAGGAACTTGGCTTCCGCCGCGTTACGTTCGCCGACGGGTTCATGGAGTCGTTCTTCTACGACCTCGAGCCGGTCTCCGAGGAGACGCTTGCTGCGAACGCGACGGGGCTTCCTCAGCCACTCACGTTGGAGTGACCGGCGCTTCCCCCTGCAGCTGGGCAAGCCGCGCGCGGACGCGGCCGACTGCCGCCTCGATTGTCGGGTCCACACTGGGTTCTGTCGGCTGTGGGATTCCCCACCGACTGTCGTACAGCCGTCGATACCTCCAGTCACGCTCTTCGATCGCACGGTCGAGGCGCAACAGACAACTTTCAATCATCGCGCACAGATCTCGAATGCGACCCAGGAGTTCAACTCGGCGTTGAGCTTGAGCTACTTCGAGCGGCGTTTCCAGTCGCGCCAAGTGGCGCAGAAGCCCCTGCTTGGAGTAGGTCGGGGGCATCAGCATCAGCGAGCTACGCGCATACCGCATCGTATCCCGAACGCTCCGTTCGACCTCTCGAACGGTGGGCTCAGCCATCCTTGCGTTCATACGCAACCACGTATCCCGGAACGGGTGGTGCGCGCGCGCGCTCGCGTCGCGAAACACATGACGCGAGAGCGTCGTCGCGGCGTTCGCCGGAGCTGTTGATGACGCGACGCCCGGTGCCTCGAGCGTGGCGAGGGCGGCACCGAGCTTTGTCGTCGGCGTTGCGTCGGATCGTCTTGCTTCGTTCGCGTCGCGCCGAACGGCCTCCAGCGCAACCGAGTAGGATTCACCAGTCTCTCGCACACGTTGGCGGGCTAGGCGCCGCTCGCTGCGGCGGTCGCTTCGCTTGCGACAGCGCCGGTCCTTGTCGACCGCTCTGTTACGCAAGCATTCGCACGGTCTTCGACCGTGCACGATGCAGATCACCTTGGAACTCATGACGTCTCCCATGCGTCGCCAAGCCGATGCCACCCGGCGGAGCAGGATTTCACGTGTTCCAAGTGATCCGAGGGTGAACCCTTTCGTCCGCTCTGCCAGGGCATCGCTGGCGTAGGACCGGCTCCGGTACTGCCGCAGCACAAGGTTCCCAGGCGCAGACGCGGACGTCAAGGACGTTGCACGTGTGGAGATCTGACATTGGGCTCACGCGGATGCAGGACGGAAACGATCACGCGCAACGAGCCGCTCGAGACCAATGGGATCATGTTCGGCGCAGGTCACGCGGAGATTGATCGGATTCATGGCGCCAACGGGGTCGTGGGGGCAAACCGTTAGCTCCGAGTTCTCCGACGTCCGCAGACAACCTCCAGTACCGTTCCACTCGCACCGCCGCCGCAGAGCGAGCAGCCGCACGACCCAGAACGGGCGAGTTGCACTTACGGCTCCAAGGGTAGGGTGCTCGAAAACCGTCGGGCGTCCCATGACGTCGTACAGTGAGATCCGCCCGCCCTTGTGTCCATTGCACCAGCCGCATGCCAGGCGGAGGTTGTGCCCGTCCTGTCCGCCATGCGTCACTGGCATGACGTGATCCACCTCGATTTGGTGGTCTCGGCGTTGAAGCCCGGACGGCTTCAGGAAGTCCAGGAAGACCGGCAATCCAGCCTCGTCACTCACGGATCGATGTCCAAGGAACGCTTCGATCGCCCGCTCGGCGAAGGCGAGCCCACATACCCAGCACCTAGGTCGGGCCCCAGCTTCGGCTAGTAGATCTGCGCGGGTCGCCTTGCTCAGGACCGTCCGTCCGAGCCGCTGTCGTCGCTGAACCTCATCGTTGACGAGGCGCGCGAGTTTGAGCGCGAGGACATCGCGTTCGTCAGCTGGGTACGTCGGGAACAAGGCGTGGGTGCGTCGATGCACCGTCCGAACAATGTGCGCGTAGCCGTCTCCGGATCGAGCGAAGCGCTCGGGATCGCAGATCGCTTCGACGAACCAGCGGGCCCATAGCAGGCGCACGTCGGCGCGCAGCAATCCGCCGCGAACACCGAGCATGCCGTCCGGGATTCCCAGCGCGGCGATCGCGGAGATCGAACCGGCTTCCCACGGCAGCTCATCGCGACCGAGCGTCGCGAAAAGGAACGCGTCGATCTCCTCGAGGCCCATGACCGTGAGCTTCGATCAGTCCACCTTGGCGGGTTGGCTGTAGCTCTTCGTGTGCGGGAGCCGCCGAGGATCCTTCCGGTACTCCAGCCACAGCCTCGACCACTGATGTCGGATGCCCGGCGAGTCCTTTTTGACCCCGCTCAGCTTCCAGTCGCGCGAGAAGTACGTGGGGTCGACGCCGTCGAGCCAGTCGGCTACGAGCTCCTTGACCTCGGTGGCAGAGCTGATCGCTGCGTCTTTGTCGCAGAGGTACTGGAAGAAGTCCGAGGCGAGGATCGTGAGAGAGATCTTGTTGAAGATCTGCGACTCGCGGCCGGCACCCCAGTAGTTCTTCGCTTCCACGTCGGTCATGTTCGCGAGCCGATTTCGAATCGCGGTCCAGAACGCGACGAAGACATCCCGCCAAGGGCCGTCTGGAGCGCTCCATGCGGCATACGGTTTCTCGGCACCCGCTACGAGCGGACAGTGCTCGAGGTGGTGACGGCGCCACTTGTCCGCGTAGTCGTTCTTTTCGTGGAAGAGTTTGCCGCCGCGGAGCTCCTGGAAGATCGCCACGAGTGAGCCGAGGACAGACCAGGGAAGAAGGCCTTTCTTATCTGATGAGAGTCCGCGCTCGACCAAATTGAAGAAGGGGCTGTCGGGGTTTCGACTCAAATACGCGATGGAGCGCGACTCGTCGAGGGGGATGCCTGCGCGTGTGAGGCGAGCCGAGACGCGACTCAACTCCTCGTTCGAGAGACTCGTCGAAACGATCGTCCCCAAGAGTGCCCGTCCAATCGGCGTCGCCTTCTGATTGACGACGACGAACTGAAAGACATGTTCCGCCGGGTCGTCAGTCATGATCAAGGACACCGGTAGGATCCGCGCCGCGCGTCGTTCGACCTCCCGCTGAACGACGCTGGGATCCTTCCCCGCAAGGACCGCGTTCTCGATCTCGCTGCGGAAGGGTTCCTCCATCGCTTGGCTCTTCGCCGCGTCGATGGCTCCACGGAGACGGTGCTGCCCGTCGACGACGACGAGAGGTCGAAGGAAGGAGATCATCGCCTCCTTTGTGTATCCCTCGAAGTTGTCGACTTCTGCGAGCGTGGCGCCAGCCTCCTCGAGGACCTGGATACGCGCGGCGACATCCTCCCAGAACTCTAGAATGTGCGACTCGTCGGAAAACACGACCGCTGTGACGTTCTGCTCCGATTCCGGCGCAGCATCCTCGTTCGATTCACCGTCGATATCGTCCGGATCCGCTTCCTCCTCAGGCTCGACAGGATGCGCGATCCGCGCGCGCTGCTTCAGTTCCTTGACCTTCGTCGGGGAAACGGGATGCTGAGCGAGTGCGGGCACCCGCGCCTCTAGGTCAGCCTTCACGTGGCGCAGAAGGTCGACAAGTGGTTTCGAGTCGAGATCCTCGATTGTGATCGTGATCGTACCGGTCTCGACACGGTCGCCGGATGCTCCTCCATCCGCGGCGAACTCCACGCTGCCGCGAGAGGTTTCACGCGTCGCGCAGAGAAGAGGATTCTGGATCGTGTTGTTCGGATTCCGATAGAACTCGAGGAGGCTCTTCAATCGTCCGGCGTTGATTTCGCGCTGGAATCCGGTCGTCTCCGCTGTGTCCTCGTCGCTCTGCTCGCTCTGCTCCTTCTTCCGAGGAACCCCGGCCCAACTATCGATGTCCGTCGCAGGTGCGCCGAACAGGATGAGCCAGTTTCCAGCGTCGGTCTGGCGGATGCGGACAACGCGATAGCTGTACGTAGGCATGCGAGTGGTCTCCGATGGTCGCTACGAGAACAGGGCTCGGATGGCCGCGACGAACGCCGGCCAGTCAGGATCGGGAGTGAGGTGGCTCCATGAGAGACGGAGCGCTCCTGCGATCGTCTCATCGGGAAGTCCCATCGCGCGAAGCACGTGACTTGGTTCGTAGCTGTGCGAAGTGCAGGCCGAGCCGTTCGAGACCGCGACGATATCCTTGAGTGCGACAATCGCAGCTTCCGAATCAACGCCCGCGAAGGAAACGTTTACGACGTGAGGGAGCGCGCGGGAAGGGTCGCCGTTGTGGTGCGGCTTGAGCGGCGCGATTGCAGTCAGCAACCGATCACGGAACGCGATGCAGGCCTGTGATCGTTCGCGTGCCGTGCGAACAGCCAGCTCGGCAGCAGCTCCCAGACCAGCTACGAGCGCCACCGGAATGGTTCCGGGCCGCAACCCTCGCTCCTGCCCACCACCATACGCGAGCGGTGCGAGGGGTACGCGCTCGAAGCCACGCTT
Organism: Kofleriaceae bacterium; assembly: GCA_019912685.1. Taxonomy (GTDB): domain Bacteria; phylum Myxococcota_A; class Polyangia; order Haliangiales; family Haliangiaceae; genus UBA2376. Next base: position 37,443 of record JAIOII010001041.1, on the reverse strand, counting down.
CCGTGCCACGAGGCTGCCAACGCCCTTCGGGCCGTAGATCTTGTGACCGCTGATGCTGATGAGGTCGATCCGAGGGAGCTGTAGCGTTGGCAGCTCCTTGCCGAAGCCTTGCGCTGCGTCGACGTGCAGGTATGCGGGATGGTTCTCCAGGACGCCGCAGATCTTATCGATCGGTTGGCAAACCCCGGTCTCGTTGTTCGCGTGCATCACCGAAACCAGGAATGTGTCGGGACGAAGGACTGACGAAATCGCCGCTGGGTCGATCCACCCCCCCTTCGTGGGCAGCACCAGATCGACTTCGAAACCTCGACGACGAAGAACGTCGAGCGGCTCTAGGACAGCTTTGTGTTCGATGGCGGTGCTAACGATGTGCCGGCGCCCCCTCGCTCCTGCTTCAACGAGCCCCAGGACGGCAAGGTTGTTCGCCTCGGTGGCGCCGCTGGTGAAGATCACCTCGTCACGCTTCGCCGCCACGACGGCGGCAACTTGATCTCGCGCGCGCTCCACCGCGGCTTTCGCGTTCGCGCCGTACTCGTGCGTGCGGCTACCTGCGTTTCCGTACTCCTCGTCCATGTACCGCAGGACGATGTCTCGAACGGACGCTTCCATCGGCGCGGTCGCGCAGCAATCCAGGTACACAGGGCGCGCGCTTGCCGTTTGAGGCGACCGCTTGGTTCCAGCTACGCGCCCCATGCCCTACGCGCCCTCGGCGCCCCTTCCAGACCGAAAAGTTGCCACCCTCGCGGGCGTGTTTGTAAATGCGCCACGCCAGTTTGCAAGTACAGGATGCATACAACCATCAGGGGGGGATGCTACAGGTGGGGTCTGATGGACCCCAAGGAGATTCCCCCGCCGGAGGACCTCATGGATCCGTCGTATGGCTACGCTTTTCCAGCAATTTCGGGAGTGCAGGCGCAGCGAGAGTACTACATCTCGATGTGCCCGCTGAGACTGATCCCGCGCATTTTTTTGTTCGATGAGGAGGAGCTGGTTCCGGAGCTGCGTGCTCAACGCACCCTCAATAAGGCTCGCCTACCCGAGCTGTCGCAGTACATCGTCGGGAACCCGAAGGACTACGTGTTCTCGTCGATCACCGCATCGATCGACGGCGAGGTGAAATTCGACTCGCTTGGGAAGGCTGGTGATGCGAAGCGAATCGGTGTTCTGCGGGTCCCGATGAGCGCTCGTTTTGTCATCAACGATGGGCAGCATCGACGCGCTGCGATCGAGCTGGCGCTCCGCGAGAACCCTGAGCTCGGTGACGAAACGATCTCGGTCGTGTTCTTCATGGACGTGGGGCTCAAGCGCTGCCAGCAGATGTTCGCGGACCTGAATCGAAACGCGATACGGCCGAGCAAATCGCTCGGCGTTCTCTATGATCATCGTGACGATCTTGCGCAGATCGTACGCTCAGTAACGATAGGCGTCCCGCTCTTCAAGGATCTCGTCGAGATGGAGCGGAGCACACTGTCGCTGCGTTCGCGTCGACTATTCACGTTGAGCGCGCTCTACGGTGCGACGCGGTCGTTGCTCTCGAACCTCACGCTCCCCTCCAAGGAAGAAAGCACGAAGGTCGCGCGCGAATTCTGGGAGGAGGTCGTGGAGCAGTTCCCCGAGTGGGGGCGTGTTCAGAGCGGCAAGCTCGCGGCCGGCGACATTCGAGTCGACTTCATTCACTCGCATGGCATCGCGCTCCACGCGCTTGGAAGAGCGGGTAACGCGCTCCTTCACGAGGGCGGCGCATGGCGCAAGCGGCTCAAGCTGCTTCGCAAGATGGACTGGTCGAGGTCGAACGCGGCGCTCTGGGAAGGCCGCGCGATGGTCGCAGGCCGTGTCTGCAAGTCTGGAAACAACCTGACGTTGACCACGAACGTCATCAAGAAGCAGCTGGGCCTTGAGCTCACACCGGACGAGGTGCGAGTAGAGGAAGCCTTCAAGCGGGGAGAACATGGCGATAAAAATTGGCAAGCGGCCTAGCTCCGCGTTCTCCGGTAAGGGCCTCAAGCAGGCGATCGACGAGCAGCTCGCTGAGATCTGCGAGCTGTACAAGGCCGACGCGATCCCCTGGGTGGTCGGATACTCCGGAGGCAAGGACTCCACGGCAACGCTGCAACTCGTCTGGCTGGCGCTGGCGTCGATGCCCGCAGACCAGCGTTCGAAGCCTGTCCATGTCATCAGCACGGACACGTTGGTCGAAAATCCCGTCGTCGCCGCGTGGGTGAACGAGTCGCTCGAGACAATGCGAACGAGCGCCGTCGCCGCGAAGCTGCCCATCGTTCCCCATCGGCTAACACCGGAAGTGAACGATACGTTCTGGGTGAACTTGATCGGCCGCGGATACCCGTCACCGCGCCCGAAATTCCGCTGGTGTACCGAGCGTCTGAAGATCAAGCCCTCCAATCGGTTCATCAACGGCGTGGTTCGCTCGAACGGGGAGGCGATCGTGGTTCTCGGGACCCGCAAGGCCGAGAGCACGAAGCGCGCCGAGACCATGGCGAAGCTCGAGCGTCAGCGGGTGCGTGACCGGCTCAGCCCCAACGACAGCCTTCCTAACTCGCTCGTCTTCAGCCCGTTGGAGGAGTGGACGAACGACGATGTTTGGCTCTTCTTGATGCAGTACTCGAACCCCTGGGGGGTTCGAAACAAGGATCTGCTGACGATGTACCAGGGGGCCTCGGAGGACGGTGAATGTCCCTTGGTCGTGGACTCGACGACGCCAAGCTGCGGCAATAGCCGGTTTGGGTGCTGGGTCTGCACGATGGTCGAGCAGGACAAGTCGATGCAGGCGATGATCACCAACGACGAGGAGAAGGAGTGGATGCAGCCTCTCCTCGATCTGCGCAACGAGCTCGGCCAGACCGACGACCGATCGCTGCGCGACTTCCGCCGGATTACGGGCGCGGTTCAGCTCTTCCACGATCGCCCCATCCCTGGGCCGTACAAGCAGAGCTCGCGTGAGCACCTCTTGCGCCGCGTCTTGACGGTGGAGAAGTGGGTGCGCGAAAACGGACCGCCCTACGTTCGGTCGATCCAGCTCATCTCGCTGGAGGAGCTTCGCGAGATCCGCCGGATCTGGGTCGTCGAGAAGCACGAGATGGAGGACCGACTGCCCAAGGTCTACGAGGAGGTCTACGGGCAGCCGTTCCCCGAGACGTTCGATGACGGGCGCGTGTTCGGCTCGGACGAGATCGCGGTCCTGCGCGAAATGTGCGGGGCTGAAGACCTCCATTTCGAGCTCGCGCGCGAGTTGCTGGACATCGAGTGGCGGTTCCGAACGAAGGCGCGTCGCGCTGGACTCTTCGAAGAGCTCGAGCGGGCTTTTCACAAGAGCTTCTTCAACGACGAAGCTGACGCCACCGACCGCGAACGTCGTCGCAGGCGAGCTCTGGACGCGGCCCAAGAAGGTAAGCACACGCAGCTCCCACTCATCGACTTCACTCCGAGTGAGAACACATGATCCTCGACGAGCTTGTGCTTCATAACTTTGGCGTCTATCGAGGGCGCCAGGGCATTTCGCTGACTCCGCCGTCACCTCAGAAACCCGTTGTGCTGTTCGGTGGGTTGAACGGCGGCGGCAAGACTACGCTACTTGATGGGCTTCAGCTGGCGCTCTACGGGCGCGCCGCCCATTGCTCGAACCGCGGACAGCTTGCGTACCCGGACTTTCTCGAGCGGTGCATCAACTCGCGCGTTCCCAAGACCGACGGCGCCGCGCTGGAGGTGCAGTTTCGTCATCGCGCCGAGGGACAGGAGCATACATTCCGTGTCCACCGGCGATGGCACGCGACACCGTCGGGGGCCGTCAAGGAGACACTGGAGATCCTGCGTGACGGCAAGGAGGATCCCGTGCTGGCCGAAGCGTGGGCCGAACACGTCGACGAGTTTATGCCTGCTGGCATCTCGCATCTCTTTCTCTTCGACGGAGAGAAGATTGAAGGTTTGGCGGAGCAGCAGAGCTCGTCCCGGCTACTGGCGTCAGCGATCGGTACGCTCCTTGGATTGGACCTCGTAGACCAGCTCTCGACCGACCTGGTCGTGTTGGAGCGACGCAAGCGCACGGACGTAAAGAGTGACGACGAGCGGCGCGAGATCGATGCGGTGCAGCAGGAGCTCGATGCGCTGCGGGAACGCACCGACGGGTTGAATCAGCAGCGCGCCTCGGTGGGGAACGAACTGGACATGGCCGTGAAGGGCCTGGCGAAGTTGGAGGCTCGCTTCAAGAAGGAAGGTGGAGACGTCTACGAACGGCGCACAGCGCTGGAGGCCGAGCGGGCCGCACTCGAGGCGCAGATCCACGAGACCGAGGAGTACCTGTGCGAGGTCGCTGGCGGGGTTCTACCGCTCGCGCTCGTCGGGACGTTGGTCGCATCGGTCGTCGACCAGGATGCGATCGAAGTCTCCGCTGAACAGCAGCGCGCGTTGACGGAGGTTCTCGAGCGCCGTGATCGCCAACTGGCGAACGAGTTGAAGCGTCAACACCCCGATGCCGCAAAGTGGGTCGCGTCGTTCTTGACCCGCGATCGTTCGAGCCGCCTGGAATCGCTCAATGTGGCCTCCTACCTCCATCTTTCGTCGGATGCCCGAGCAAGCCTGGCGTCGGTCGCGCCCGCCCTCGCGGCCGAACGACGACGTGCCACCGAACTGGTACACAAGCTCGAGAAGCAACGGGCTGCGCTCGATCGCCTAGACCGAAGGCTTGCGGGCGTGCCGACGTCGGAGGCGATTTCGCACGTGCAGGAGGAGCGCGATCAAGCCAGGGTTCGTGTCGAAGCGGCGAAGGCAAGGCTGGCAGGCATCGAGGCTGAGCTCCAGCGTTCTCGGCGGACGTTCGATACGAAGAAGGAGCAGTTGGTGCGCCTCATCGAAAAGCGGGTGAAGGCCGACTTTGCGAGCGAGGATGCGCATCGACTGGTCCACCACTCTCAGCGCGTTCGAACGACGCTCACGAAGTTCCGCGCCAAGTTGGTCGAACGTCACGTCAAGCGCATCGAGCAGTTGATCCTGGAGAGCTTCCAGCAGCTTCTCCGTAAGGAGACGCTCGTTTCGAGTCTCTCGATTGACCTCGAGACCTTCAACGTTCTACTGCGCGATCGCGACGGCGCACCTCTCGAAGCCGATCGACTCTCCGCTGGTGAGCGGCAGCTTCTGGCGGTGTCCATGCTGTGGGGACTCGCGCGGGCGTCCGGGCGACCTCTACCTGCTGTCATCGACACACCGCTCGGACGCCTCGACTCGGCGCATCGCAAGCACCTCGTTCGTCGCTACTTCCCGTACGCCAGCCACCAGGTCTTGTTGTTGTCCACGGACGAGGAGATCGACGAAGGGTACTTCGAGGAGCTGAAGCGTCACGTCGGGCGCTCGTACCTGCTCCACTACGACGACCGCGCAGGTTCGACGTCCGTGCGCGAAGGTTACTTTTGGTGAGAGGTCGACGATGAGCCTGGACCACATTCGAATCTCTCAGCAGGCGCGCGACCAACTTGTGGCCCTGAAGCGCAAGACGGGCATCAAGAACTGGAACGTGCTTTGCCGATGGGCCTTCTGTACCTCGATGGTCGAAGCGAGCGAGCCGCCCAACGCCGACCTGCCATCAGACAGCTCGGTCGAGATGTCGTGGAAGGTGTTCGGGGGCGAGTACAGAGACGTGTACCTGGCGCTGCTTCGGGAGCGGTGTCGGCGCGCAGGACTCGAGCTCGATGAGGAGTCCCTAAGTCGTCAGTTCCGGCTCCACCTGCACCGGGGCATCGGATACCTCTTCGGTGACCGCTCGGTCCAGAGTATCGATGCGCTCGTAGCGCGCGCACTCCGATAAGCCAACCTTCAGCGCATGAAGCGCATCGCTCGCCACAAGACCGCGCTCCGGCGGCACGACTTCTCTCGGCCGGTGCGAATTGCCCTAGCGGACGGCTTGCTGAATGGCGAGACCACGTTCTTCGACTTCGGTTGCGGACTCGGCGATGACGTACGCCTTCTTGCGGAACGCGGGATAGGCGCCGCCGGTTGGGATCCTTCCCACGCCCCCGACTCGCCGCGCATTCGTTCCGATGTCGTCAACCTCGGATACGTGCTGAACGTCATCGAGGATCCGCACGAACGGCGGACGGTTCTACAGGAAGCGTGGGCGCTGGCTGGCCGAATCCTTGTGGTGGCAGCGCGTCTCGCCATCGAAGGACCCGGCGGTCACGACGCATGCTTCGGCGACGGCTACCTCACCCGCACGGGGACCTTCCAGAAGTACTTCGAGCAAGGCGAGCTGAGAGACCTCGTGGCCGACGCGTTGTCGAGCTCGCCCGTTGCCGTAGGGCCAGGTGTCTTCTACGTTTTCCGCGATGGCGCCGAACGGGAGGCGTTTATCGCGAGCAGGTACCGGCGCACGATCGCCGCTCCGAAGATCCGGAAGAGCGATCAACTCTTCGAACGCCACGTGGAGATCTTGCGCCCGCTGATCGAGTTCGTGAGTGCACGGGGACGGCTCCCCGAAGCGGACGAACTCCCGCAATACGGCGATCTTTCGACGGCGTTCGGTAGCGTAAAGCGCGCATTCAGCGTGGTGAGACGCGTGACCGGCGACAGCTGGGTCGCTGTTCGGCAAGCGCGATCCGATGATCTGCTCGTCTACTTGGCCCTCGCGCGCTTCGGTGGGCGTCCGCCCATCTCGCAGTTTCCGCGATCGCTCCAGCTCGACATTCGCTCGTTCTTCTCGTCATACACGGCGGCGTGCAAGAGAGCTGACGAGTTCATGGCATCGGCCGCGCGCGCGGAGTACGTCGATCAGCTCTGTCGAGCAAGCAGCATAGGCAAGGAAACTCCCGCGGCGCTCTACGTCCACGTCTCCGCTCTCGACAAGCTCCATCCGATTCTGCGCCTGATTGAAGGATGCGCCCGCACGTACATCGGGACGAACATTGGCGCAAACATTCTGAAGTTCCACCGCGACAAGCCTTCGGTCTCATATCTCAGCTATCCGTCGTTCGATACGGAAGCGCACCCGGCCCTCGCGGGTTCGCTCATCGTGCACCTTCGGGGACCACACGCTCTCTTCCGCGACTATTCGGAGAGCGACGATCCACCGATCCTTCATCGGAAGGAAGAGTTCGTTCCCGAGGACTATCCGCGTCGCCGCACGTTCGAGCGCCTCACGAAGCAAGAAGAGGCGTGCGGGCTGTACTCCAATCCCGCGACGATCGGCACCCGGAAGTCGTGGGAGCGTACGCTCCAGCGGGAAGGCCGAAAGTTACGAGGCCACGTCTTGGTCAGGCGATAGAAGTCGAGGCTAACCGACTTACGTCACGCCACCTTCTTGCCAACAGCGTCGATCATCGCGAGGTACTGCTTCACGCGTTCTGCCACCTCAGCGAGCATGGGGCGAATGTGCGCCGCCTGCGTGAGCAGCGCATCCGCCTTGAGTTGCGTGAGGCTGTCGAGAAGCCCGCGCAACGTGTCGACGGGCGAGATCTGCGCCTTGTGGGCAAGGAATCGGGCCTCGAGGTCGTCCATGGGGACGGCCTGGTCGGGGTTCTCCACATCGAGTCCCGCCGCGAACGCGGTTCCCTTCTCGTCGTCATACTTCTTCATCCGGGCCCAGAGGCGAATGTCCTCCGCCTTGCGAAGGATGTTCTTGTTGGCGTCCCCGTCGCCACGGGGATACTTGAACGCCCAGTTGAAGAGCACCTTCTCGGCCTCGTCGCTGAGATGAAGGTCTTCCTTCCCGAATCCAAACTGCTCGGCAGCGTGTCGGTTCTGCAGGATGTTGTCGAAGTAGTACTGATCCTCGTCCTTGAAGGTGTCGTCCTTGGTAAGCTGATCGTCGAAGTTGCGCTTCAGATGACTGAACGCGCTGGCCTCCTGAATGGCGCGCCGCGTCTTGGTCGCGCCAAGCGAGACCAAGCCACCGATCTGTTCGATCAGGTCGGAGACTAGGGCGAGGTCCTTGCCAGGATGCTCCGCGTTGTAGAGGCTCCTGTACTGGTCGAGGATGTACAGGTTCTGTGCGTACGGCGACCAGTTCTTGGCACGCGAGATGTGTCGCACCGCCAGGATGCGCGGCAGTTGTTCGAGGAGTTCGTCGGCCGTCTTGGCGTTGACAGGAAGGACTTCGAGCTCGTCGGTTGCTGCGACGATCTTCTTCAGGCTCGTGACCTTCCTGCGCTGTTGGTCGATATCTTCCTTGGTAAACTTCTTCGCGTTCTTCTCGAGCTTGTCGAGCTTCTTCTTCTCCGTCTCTAGCTTGTCGCGGAAGCCTCGAAGGACAACGGTGCGCGTGTTGCCTTCGACGACGATGTAGTGCTTCGCCTTCTTCGGGTGCTCCCACACGATCATCGCGTCGATGGGTACCCAACCCTGCGTGAGGATGGAGCGCTCCAAGTCCTCCACCTCGTAGACGTCGGCGACCCGCTTGTTCAACTCCGTTTGGATCTCGTCATCGAAGATCTTCGACGGGTTGTTGTAGCCGGGCGCATCCTCAGCGGCGAGTCGAGGGTTGTTGGGATCGAGGAAGATCTTGCTGAACGGAATCTTCTCGGACTTCTTCAGGCCTTCCATGGTCGTCTGCTCCTTCGGATCACGAGGACGTGTCGGGGCGCGTAGTGAGCGCGCACGAAAATTGGTTCATGCCCGCGTCGGTGAGGAAATACTCGAGTCGCTGCACGACGCGAAGCGGGAGACTTGCCGAGACATCGAGCTCTGCGAGCTCGGCGGCGAGAGCGGCGCATCGTCGAGCGGGCGGTAGCTCCCGCAGGACGTTGCGGATGTGCGTTAGCGCAGCGCTAAGTGCTGTCGCGTCTGCTTCGTCAAGGAGGTGGGCTTCGCACGGCCCGAGCGGTACGGGGATCTTGATCGCGATATTCCACAACGACACGTTGGTTAGGTATTTTGCGGCGATGTCGACTGCGTTGTAACAGTCGGTCAAGAACTGCTCGAGGACGGGATTCAACGCGGGGACATAGTGGAACGTGACGTACCGAATCCACGTCGTGGCTCCGTGCGGAGCAAAGGGGCGGTGCAGTCCATCGGCCGTCCTCGCGCCATTGCCGTAGACCTCCTGGTAGGCGCGGTACATCGCGGTGAGAAGGTCGGCGTACATACGCCAGTCGCTCGCCGGTGTGAACGAACTCTGGAACCCAAATCGGGCTCCGTACTCGTGGAGAAGCGGCATCGGGTCTGCGATGTTTGCGCCGCGCGCGCAGAAGTCATTGAAGATGCGGCGGAGGGACTCCGAGTTCGCGCTGGTTTCGAGACGCGCCTCCCAGGACGACTCGCTCCAGAAAACCTCCCTCTCGCCGAAGTAGGGCAGACCGTGGAGCAGCAGCTTGCAGGTCTGTCCGGGCGCCACGCTGGATAGTTCTTCCAGGACACGGGCAGCCTGTTCCTCGGGCACGTGATTCGCGGCCAAGATGTCACGCACCAACCGCTCGAGCTCCGTAGCGTTGCCGTAGGAGAAGTCCTCCAGTCGCGGCCGCAAATAGTCGCTGAGCTCCTGGTACATCCATCGCTGGTCGAAGTGGTACGCAAGCGCGTCGTTGCGAGCTCTCACGACGAATGCTTGCTTCTTGCCCGGCGAGTACCGCAGGCAACGCCCCGCGGCCTGCATGAGCTTCACCATGCTGCTCGTTGCGTACGTCACGATCACCGTGTTGATCATCGGGTCGTCGAAGCCCTCCAACAGGAGCTCCGCAGAGACGTAGATCGCTCGTGGCTTCTGCTTGAAGGTGCCTAGGAACTCTGCGTTCGAAACGCCCGCCGAGTTCCCTCCACCGTGGATGTATCCAATGTCATCCTCGGAAAGCGGATGATCGTCATCTTCGCCGAGGCGATCGATGAGGGCCTGGTAGAAGTCGGTGACTCGTTCGATTCGAGGTGCGAGCACCATGATCTTGTGGAAGTCGTCCGACGCGCGGGTGACGATCTTGTCGGCCAGATCCTTGATCGCGGCATCCGACCAATCGAAATCGTCCACGTCGAAGTGTTCGAACTGCGGAATAAGGATCACCCCACGTTCGGCGAGCTCTCGGTAGGTAACGCTGTACGCGATCTTGTCGATTCCGATGGGAAGGCCATCGGTTCGATTCGGCGTCGCCGTCGCGAGCAGTGCACGGAGCGGGTACTTCGTGGAGAAGAGGGGCTCGTAGGAGGGAGCCGCGGCGTGATGGGCTTCGTCCACGATGACGAGAGCGGGGGGCGTCTGGCCGGGCGCAAGCCGCGCCTCCAGCGCGCCAAGCATGATGATCTCGACGCGGTCCGCGAGCGTCTTGGCCGCACCCTCGGGGACGCGGTTGCTCTCGAGGGCCAGGAGCTTCTGCAACTCCTGGTGGGCTTGGTCGCGCAGGTTACTCCGGTGGGTGACCCAGACGGCGTTGCCGGCGTGCCCCCCCAGCCACTCGAGCGCGATCCGCAGCGCGATGCGCGTCTTGCCGGCGCCCGTCGGGAGCACGAGCCCCACCTTCGCGGAAACAGAATCGTTCAGTGCGCCGATACATCGACTGACCGCGGTGTCTTGGAAGGACCAGTCCGGTGCACGGAGTCTCATCGGTTGCGCTGGGGCGACGACGGCGCTTGTGGACTGGGTGCGCTCCCGCAGTCCGGACCGATCTATCAGTGCGGTCGCGACGGTTAGTGGGAGCGAGGCGCGTTCCGCGATCGCCCGCGCAGGATCAGTGTCGTCCCGCACCTGCGGCCAAAGTTCGCGGACGCGTGCCTCCAGCTTAGCGAGGACCTCATTGTCCGCATCAAGGTCCGAACCGGAGCTCGCGTCGAGCACGCGCTCAAGGACGCGCACGGTCGATTCGTTGATCGCCTTGTTCTGATCAGCCGACAACAGCGTATGGAGCCGGTTGGGATAGAGCGACGCTTCCTCGCCGAGATCGGCGAGCCGACGCTTGAGCCACTCACACGCGGCGTTGACCGAGCCGTGCCGTAGAACGAGGGGAACCACCAGCTCATGAACGAGGCGCTGGACTCGGGCATCATGGATGAAGTGGCGGGACACTCATGACATTGTTTCGGAACATATCGTCAGGAACAAGCTTTTTGTGCCACTATAACGGCTCATAGCGCACCGTATCCATCAGCAAGGTCACGGATATGAGCGATGTCAACATGTTGGAGTACCTGGACCGCTTCGTCGCCTCGCTTCACCGGCAGGCCGCGGAGGCGACCTCGCACCACGTCCGAGCGGAGATTCTCGACGACATCCTGGTCGCTTGGCGCATCGGCGAGGACCACACCGAGCCAGGGCTCGCCTTCGATGAAGCGGCTGTCGGCTCTCTACTGGCGATGGCGGTGCGAGCGATCTCACGAAAATGACCCGTGCACCGCGCCAACCCGATGGCCCTTCCGCGCAATGCGGCCATCCGGGTTCGCCCCCCGTCAGGGACGTCGGACATGCTCGGCCTGCAACGGCGACGCAACATGAACGCCGGGCGTCGTCGCGCCTGGTCCGCTGCGACGCGCGCGATCACCCGCGCGATCCGCCGGACTTCTTCGCCGCCTTCGCCGCCTCGGCAGCCTGCGCCTGGAACACCACGGCGACCGACAGCAGGATCAGCGCCCCCAGGCCGGCGGCGCCGGCGATGTCGAGGACCGTGTCGAACCAGGCGTCCGACTTCTTCCCGGCGACCTTCTTGGCCATGCGCTGGGCCTCTTCATGCGCCTGATCGACCATGCCCACGAGCGCCTGGTACGAGGAGACGCCGAGCGCGGCGGCCAGGCGGCGCGCCACGACGACATCCGCCGCGAGCTTGCCGGCCTCGATCCGCGAGAGAGTCCCCTGCGTGATGTGGGCCGCGGCGGCGAGCTCTTGCTGGGAGAGGCTGGCCCGCTCGCGCAGGCCGGCGATCACCTTGCCGAAGACGATCTGGTACGCCTCGTCGTCATCCATGTCCGAAAGATAGTCCTGATTGACATGCATGGCTCGCTGGGAATATTATTCCCACATGCATGAATACCGCGAGGAGTGGCCGCACCTCTTCCACCAGTCGCCGGCGTCGGTCACCCTGTTCGTCCGGGGTGCATGGCGCACCTTCGACCGGGCGGTGTGGCAAGCGGCCAAGCCAGGTATTGTCCTGCAGTACCGCGAGCGGAGCTGCCCCGCCTCCGACCACCTGTACGTGTACGCGGACGGGACCTGGGCGATCGATCACCGCGACCAGGCCAACCCGGATCCGCCGTGCAATCGCCCGCTCGAGCACCTCGCGCGCGATGTCGAGGGAGGCGGGGTGCTCCTCGTGGCCGCCGCCGTGCTGATCGGCCTCGTGTTGCTCGCGTAGCGCGTCAGCGCCTATTGTCTCATCCGCGACGCCGCCCGGTTCAACCTCACGCACCGCCACCTCATGGTCGCCAGGCGTCTTCGCGTTTGCTACGTCGAGCCGTTCAGGGCGGATGGTTTTTGGCTGCGTGCTCGGCCACGCGGTCCGCGACCTGGGCGCGGAGCTGTGCGATCGGGTCGATCCTCTCCGCATAGTCGGCCGCCCAGCGCAGTGTCTGCGCGAGCTCACTCGTTTCGACGAGCTCGCAACCACCGGTCTCGATGACCTCGTGGACGCTTGCCACGTAGGCGCGAATGCGCCGAGCGAACATCCAGCGATCGATCTCCTCGCGGATCGCGTCGGCGCGACGACCGTCCTCGTATCTCTGCATCTGCTTCTCGTAGTGGCGGCGCTCCTCTTCGCGACGCTGCACCTCGGCGCGTCGGCTCGACTCATCCTCCTGCAACTGGCGGTGGACGAGCACGTGCAGTTGCGCGGTGACGCGGTTCAGACAGTCCTCGAGCCGCCACCGCTTGCCGTCGCGCCAAGTCGCCTGCTGGTTCTCGCAGATGGCGACGAGTTCCAGCTCGCCCGTCGGGAGGTACCGCGGGTCCGGCGCTGGGTGTTTCCGTTGCCAGCTGTCCCGCTCGTAACCCGTCAGGTGCGCCGGTGGCGACGGCGCGGACGGACGCTCGACCCGGAGGCGCTCGGTCACGCGGATGTACACGCGCTTGCCGTTGATCTCGACGGCCGTCGCGACGCGCGGTAGCGAGGCGTCCTTGCGTTCCCGATAGCGATACCGATCCCTCGGCACCTCGGGACGATCGACGACCGCGAGTTGAAGCGTGCGCGCTTCCAGGGCCTTGGCGAACGCGTCCATCACACACAGCGCTCGCTCGAGCTGCGCGGCTGACACGCTGACATCGAGGCAGCGCGTCTCTCCGCGGACCTTCAGCCCGTCATCGCCCGTGCGCGCGCGGCCCAGCTCGCGCTGCGCATTTGCGACAAGCGGATGCGGATCCGTGAGCGTCGGAGGGACGCGGATGGCCGCCGATGGCTCCCTCTCGTGGGCCACGAGGGCCGCGAGCTCGGCCGGCAGCGGCTCGGCGAGATCGGTGCCGGACGTCCAGTAGTCGATCGTCACCTCGTCAACGGCGCCGGCCGCGAGCGGTGGCAAGGCCGGACGCGGTGGTCGTCGGTCCGGGCGTTTATTCCAGTGGCCCGCGTCCGGGATGGGGACGCTGAGCTCCTTGCACTTCTCGCGCAGCGCGACGTCCGAGACGCCGTACTGCCGAGCGACGTCACGCATCGGCGCCGACCACACCCGCTCGAAGAGCTCGACGCGTCGGTAAACCTTCCTAACGTGTCTGGACATGGGGTGACCCTACGCCCGCAACCCGGCGGCCTGCCGCCGTGTCGATCGGTTAGGGCGTTCCATCCTCGACGGGAGCGCGCTGCCCCACGACGATTCTCCTTGCGCGGTGGCGGTCGCGGTCGTATTTTGGTTTCGACGCCGCAGGTTTGTCCGGAATGACGGTCTTCGCGCGCGCAGCATCGAACAACTGAATCTCCGAATCCTCAATTGGAGATTTGGTTGGAAGGAAACAAGGGTTGTTTCCTCAGATCTGAGTTCCGCGTTCGGAGCTCGGACTCATGGAAGAAGTGTCAGCTCCTTGGATTCTCGCGTTGGGAGATTCAGATGGGCGGACATGGAAGGTCGAGTTCCTTCTGTGTTCTTGGTTGTTCTTGATCTGACTGCTAGCAATAAGGAATGTGGATATATGCATAAGAAGATTGTTGTGTTTCATGGAATGAATCTATCGGTGGCTCTGGGGATCGCGCCCCCGTGGGGTTGCGAAGTCCGGCGCCCGCGGCGGACCGGCGACGTGGTCGTTCGGCACCCCCGCATGGGAAGGTCGGTTCGCTGCAACGTGCGCCGCAAGGACGCACCGCGTGAGCTGACGGCGTTCCTATTGCGCCTCCAGCGTCGCTTGGAGGGACGCGATGGCGCGTAGGTGTTCGCGAAGCCCCGGCGATCGCGAGCTCAAGGAGTGCTTCTCTATGGAAGCAACCGGGGGCTCCGTTTCGCTTGCAGCCAGCGGATTCAACGGGCGGAGGGTGAACGGGTCCGGACACCGGGAACTCGTGGCCCGGATCGTTGTCGCGGTGCCTGATGCGCCGAGCCACGATCGCTGGGACATCGCCATGTTGGTTCGCATCATCAGCTTGGCGCAGGAAATCGCCAGTGGGGTCGCAAGCGGGCCGAGGCTCCGCGAAGCCTGATCACCGGCAGCGCGTCTGGCGCGTAGGTTCGTCACACATGGCCGCTTTCGGGCGAAGGCGGCCATGCCGCGACCAGTGCGGCGTCAGACGATCAGAATCTCCGCGGGGATGATCCCGGCCAGCTTCAGCCAGCCTTGGTCGTCACGTGGCTCGACGAGCCCTTGGCCCCGCAGCCACGCCTCGACGGCATCGGCCTTGCCGCCCGAGGCGTTGAGCGGCGGGCGATCGAGGTACTCGGTTCGGTACTCCTCAAGGAGCTGGCACTCGATGGCGACGGCGTGCTCCTTGCTCTTCACTCGGACGAACTGCACCCGGAGCTGCGCCAGCGGGAACACCTCGCTGAAGTCGTACCAGCGGTACTCCCACGCGGCACGGTGCGATCCCTTCTTGCCGTTGAACACGCGACTGAGCGTGCGGAGTCGACGGCTCCCGCGACCCGACTCGCCGACGTCGAGCGTCCCGGTCGTGTCGCTCCCCGCCGCGCGGGGAATCGCTCGCGGCTTGTTCCCGTCATCGAATGCGCAAACGCGGTAGACGATCGGCCCGTCCCCAACGTGGCGCGCGAGCTCGTTCGTGATCGGCAGGGGATCTGACCACCGGAGCCGGTCCCACAGGTTCTTGTCGCTCCCCATCGAACCGATTCTACCGGCCCGGCGTGTTGCCCCGAACACGAATCGTGGAGGACATGGCCGCTTTTGCTTGGAAGCGGCCATCTCCCGGGGACAACCGACACCAGCCGCGGCGAGAGCTCGCCCTGTGCGGCACCGCGGCGCTCCGCACCGGGATTTCCGCGACGCTGTCGCGGAAATCCCGGACGTCGTGCGGCGCTCCGGGCACGGGCACGCGCGGTGCTCCGGCACCCGTGAGAGGTTAGGCAGAAGAGGCCGTCAGCGGGCAGACGTCGTCTGTGCGCCCCGTGGTCCCACGACGACGAGCGCAAGGTCGACAGCGATCTCCTCGGTCATCGTACTCGGGTCGTGGTCCACGAGGAGGAGGGCGTCGAGCCGAAGGCTGCCCTGCAGGCGGGCGCCATCTGCGGTGGCGCGCACGTGCAGGGTCGCCTCCCGGAGCCATGCCGCCAGGCGTGTGCGATCTCGCGCGACGTCCGAGCCGCGGCTTCCAAGGTGACGCAACCAGGACCGGAGCACCTTGGCCGCCATGACCTCGGGCTGCTCACCGGCTCGCTTCATCCGCGCGATGGCCGCCTGATGAGCGGCGACCTCGGCCTCGAGCTGACGCACGGCGTCCGCGATTCGATCGGAGGGCGCGCGGCCGAGCTCCGCAATCAGTGCTGTCGCGCGCTCCTCGGCGTCTGCAAGGCGGTCCTGTCGCCGAACGAGCTCGTCCCGCAGATGAGCGGACTGTCCCTGCTCGACGACGAGCAGTTGCTCGCGCCGCGCGCGGAACGCGGAGCTGTGCAGCACGTCCTGAAGGAACCGAACGAGCGTCGCGCGGGTCTCGTCCTCTCGGACTGCCAGCCTCACCGCGCACGTCCCCTTCGAGCGGTAGGCGCCACACACGTAGTAAACGTTCGTGGACCCATTGACGACCATCGGGGCGCCGCAGGCGCCACACCGGAGGATGCCTGACAGCAGGTACGTCGAACGGTTCCGCGGTCCCGGCGTCCTGGCTCCCCGCTGTGTGTACCGCCGGTGAATGGTGCGCAGGCTGACCTGCACGGCGTGCCAGGCCTCGGCATCGATGATTCGCAGTTCGGGGCGCTCGAGCGTGATCACGTCACCGGCGGCGCGCTGACGCGGCAGGCGCTTCCGCGACCCGGGGACGCGCACCCACTCGCGCTGCTTGAAGCGCCAGATCCCGGCGTAGCGCTCGTTGTAGAGCATGGCGCGGATGGTCCCGGCGCTCCATCCGAACCGCTTGTGCTTGGAGCCCGTGCGAGGGGAGGGGATTCCCTCGTCGTTCAGGCGGCGGGCGATCGCTGCAAGGGAGCGACCATCGAGGTGCTCACGGAAGATCCGCCGCACGATCTCCACCTCGCGTGGGACCAGCTCGATGCGGCTACCTCGCACGTTCCCGCCGCCATCACGGTCCGGGCGGGTTCGAAAGCCGTACGGCACCATCCCGGTTGCGTAGCCGGCACGCGCGCGGCCCTCGAGGCCTCGCAGCGTCTTGTCACGAAGGTCGTCGAGGTAGATGTCGGCGACCAGGCTCTTGAGGGCGAACGAGAGCTTGGCGTGCCGGCTGCTCGTGTTGATCCCGTCGGCGATGCTGATGAGCGGCACCTTGGCGAACTGGAGGCGGCGGAAGATGAGAGCGGCGTCCGCGAAGTCCCGGGAGATTCGCGACACGTCCTCGGTCACGATGGTCGAGATCCTGCCGTCCTCGACCTGTCGCATCAGCTGCTCGAAGCCGGGGCGATCCAGGGAGGCACCTGAGAACGCGAAGTCGGTGAAGACCGCGACGGCTTCGGGAGGTGCGATCTGTTCCCGCTCGATGTGCTCGCGGCAGCGACGAACTTGATCCTCGATGCTGGTGTCGCGCTGTCGGTCCGACGAGAAGCGCGCATACACCGCGGCCAGCGGCGGAGCGGAGGAATAGCCATGGGCCATGGCCATCCATGGGCCATTCGTGCCGCGGAAGTGCAACGGGCTGGTGCGCTGCGTTACCGGGCTGATCCCTCGCAGAATCGACGAGCGTGGCCTTGCGGGAATGAGCTCCCGTGGTGCTGGTGCGGTTTGCGATTCAGTCGAAGGCCGTGCCCGCGCGCTCGGACTCCTCGGGCCAGCAGCGCACGACATCGTCGAGCTCCTCGGCGCCGCTGAGAAGCTGGTCCTTGTAGATGCAGAGGACATCCTCGATCTCGTAGGCCTCGAGCTCGGCGAGTGCCGGGGCAACCTCGATCAGTTCGGACGGGAAGAGGGTCTTCCGCTTCTTCGCGTCGAGCAGCTTCTGGGCGCCCTCGCGGGTGCCCGCGTGCAGGTACACCACTTTGGGGAGGACGCCCTTCCGGGCGCCGATGCGCAGCGCCGCGTCGTAGACGTAGAGGTGGCCGAGGCCGGTCCAGTGCCCCACGGCGTTGTCGATCACCTGGTAGAGGGACGAGAACGCCGCCGCGGTCTCGATCGCGGCGAGGCGCTCGACAAGGCGCGCCTCGGCGCGCTCGAGGAGCTCTTGCGGACGCCGTGTGTGGTGCGGATCGCGGCGCCCGTCGGCCAGGAGCGTGAGCGCTGCCCGTCGGACCGCCGCCTCGAGAGTCGGCTCGTCGCGGAAGGATGCGAGCTCGGCGAGCGCGCGGGGACGGTGCCTCGCGATGTAGTGCCGTACGACCGCGCGGAGATCGACCGTCGGCGGTGGTGCCATCGCTCCAGTATCGCACGTGGTGGCTGACCGGCCGCGGTCGCTGCGCCCGCGGGGCCGATCAGAGGGGGCGGGTAGCCTGCTCCGGACGGCGCCCGGCCACCTCTCACCGACGGCCGACGCGGCCTTCCACACCCGGGCGCCGTCGCTCGACCTCCCATCGCGCGCAGGCGGGCGGCGACACCGGTCGACATCGACACGCCAACCAGCTATCGGATCGGGATGCAGCGGGCCGACATCATCCTCGGCGAGGAGTACGCCTGTCGCGAGGGCCGCTCCGGACCCCTCGAGCGGATCCGCATCGTCCAGCCGGTGCGCGGCAACAAGTGGAAGGCCGAGTGGATCGAGCCGAACCCGGGCCTGGTCGACTACGTCGATGGCCGGGCCCTCCTGGTCCGGTGGGCGGACAGCGAGCACTTCCTCGCCGATGAGCTGGCGGATCGTCGGCTACGCGAGGACAACGAGGCGCACCGGTACGACGATGACTCGCCGCTGGCCGGTGCGCTGTACACCGTCTTCGATGCCGCCGGCGACCAGGTTCGGTTCTACCGCGGCGACCTGTCGGGACCACCCGAGGCGCTAGAGCGCGTGCGATCTCGGGCGCAGATTGAGCCCTCGACGCGGACGGCGCTCGAGTACGTCGACCGGCACGGCAAGGTCCACCTGCCCGCCGCTGACGCCCAGGCGCTCGCGCGCGCTCTCTGCGCGGCCGAGGCCGACACCATCATCGGCTACCTGGAGCTGACCGATCGGCCCTCGATCGCGGCGGACCTGTTCGCCAAGCACCGGGCCAGCGACGCCCTGGTCCTGCAGTGGTGTGGCAGCGGCCCGGCGGAGCTCCGGAGCCGCGAGAACGCGCGACTCCGCGCGCTGATCCTCAAGGCGGCGGACACGCTGCACACCGCGGGACGGATCGACGCGGCCCAGGAGCTGCGGCGTGAGCTCGGTGCCATCGGTGGTCGCACCGGGACCGAGGCGTCCCCGGTCGCATCCTCAACGGGCAAGCTGCGACCGGTGGAACCCGCGACCTGGACGTGGCGTGGTCGGGAGCGACCCCAGTAGAGACGCACCTACCGCGATCGCGCGCGAGCGCGAGCCGTCCATTCTGCTCCAGCGAATCGTCCGATGCGGGGCCCGTCAACCGTTCACGCTCTTGCCGTCCCACGTGTGCTGGGGATCGGGGACGAACGCCAGACCGGACTCGCCGTTGTGGCCTCGCGAGATCATCCGTACCAGCCATCCTCCGGGAACCTTGGCGCGGTCGATGTTGCAGCTCCCGGAGCTATCAATCGGTTCCCACTTCATCGGGGCATCCTACCGGACGCGACCCTCGGAGGCATCCGCTTGCATCCACCGCTCGGCCGAGCGGGCTCGGTCCGCGCCCTCGCTCGACCAGACGGCGATCCCTGCCCCACCACGCGGACTCGCGCGTCCGCTTCGAGAGGAACTCGGCCATACTGGCCCCCGTGAAACTGCTCCCCATGCGCGGTTGCCCGGGGCGCTTCGTGGTAGCGGATGCTGACGCGCGTACGCGGTCGCCGCAGGATCTCTTCGGTGTGTCCGATGTGATCACCTGCGTGGTCCCGACTGCGCGCGACCCCGTGCTCGTCGCCCGCCTGCCAGATGGTCGTGGCGTCATCTCCTACGCGCGAGCCGATGGCACGTTCTGCCATACGGTCGGAAGCCCCGAGGGGTTCGCGCGGAAGCTGGACAAACTGGGCATCCCGATGGCGTTCTGACGTTCCGTTCGGGGTCGACTTGTTGCGCGACTCGCGCGACTCAGGGACGTGGCCGCGTCACTCATCGGACCCGGGGGAGATCGCGGTGTACTGCTCCAGCGTGAACGAGGCGCGTCATGCGAGCGGATCGCCGAGCGCGGGCAGATCGTCGTCACGCTCCATGAGTAGATCGAGAACGCGCTCCCACGCGATCTCCTCGTTGCCCCGCCCGTAGTCGCGGAAGTTCTTGCGGATACGCAGGATGACGGACTCGTAGACGCGCCGACGTTCAGCGGGCGGCAACGACACCCATGAGAGACCCCGTGCTCGCACATGGATCTCTCGCAGCGTGTCCACCATGGTGAGGAACATCGCCTCGATCCATCTCCGCGTCCCCAGACCGTCGGCGCGTAGCTCAACAATGAGCCAGTCTCGTCGTGCGTCATCCATGCGGGAAAGGATATCCAACGCCCGGCCGGCGTGGCAGCTTGGGATCCGACGTGACCTGCTACGATTGCGCCGGTGCGGGAGCTTCGCTGCTACTTCGACCTCAACGCGGACGAGCCACGGCCGCCGCTGGACTCGGCCGATCTGGCGCGGCTCGAGACGTTGCTCGGTGTGCGCCTGCCGACGGCGCTGGTCGCCCTTCTGCGCGTGCGCAATGGTGGCACCCTGCGGCTGTCTCGCTTTCGCCGTCGGGGCGGTGGCAGCGGTGACGTCGTGACAGTCGGAACCCTGGCCGGCGTCAGCGTCGGCGGTGGCGTCCACGATCTCTTTCGCGTCCCCTACCTTCGCGGTGAGTGGGAGGTTCCCGAGTGGGCCGTCATGCTCTCGGGCGACGGACACTCCTGGGTGGCACTCGACTATCGCGAGTCCGTGGAGCCGGCTGTGGTCTACCTCGACGAGAGCGACGACGGCTTCGCAGTCGTGGAGCTCGCCCCGTCGTTCGAAGCGTTCCTCGACGGGCTCGAGCTCGAGGAGGGCCAGACCTGCTGGGGCAGCCAGGCGCCGACCGGTATCGTCCTCGATGCGATTCGTTCGCAGCACGGTCTACGGCTCTCGGACCGCTTCGAGGCGACCGTGTTCGCAGCATCGACGCAGGCCAGCTGGCGTGTTCGCCTGCGAAGTAACCGCGGCCATCGCGATGAGCTCGTCTGGCCGGAGTTCCCCGCCATCCGAGCGATCCTCGAGTGCGACATCGATGCCGATCAGCGGATCGACGCGGTGCGATGGATCAGCGCCCTCGGCATCCCATTCGAGCTCCTCCATGATCCGGCTGCTTGAGCAGACGAGAGTAGCTCGGTCCATCGCTCGGGCCGCGATGACGCGGCGCAGGCGCTCGACGAGCAGGCGAGTGTGCGTCCGGGAGGCTGCGGTAGGATGTGGGGCCGACGGATGACCAAGAGGAAGAAGCCACCTGCGCTCCGGCCCTTCATGAAGCTCCTGGCCGACATGAAGACGGCGCGCGAACGTCTCGGCGAGCTGCGCGACACGAGCCGGCGGACCGAGACGAAGGCTGCGCTGACCCGTGCCGAAAACCTGCTCAAGCAGATGCTTGCTGTTGAGCGACGCGCACGTACGTCGCCTTCATCGAAGGTGACGCGGGCGATCGCGAAGCTCATGCCGAAGACCACGCCCGCCATCAAGCCGGCGCAGCCATCGGCGAAGAAGACCGCAGCTGCGAAGGCGGATCGAGACGACGATGAGGCTCCCCGTGCCGTGCCTGCGGTGCCTGCAGGCTCGCGGTGGCGCGGGTGTGTCGCCAAGCGCATCGAAGGCGATGGGCTCACCTCGAGCGTCGACGTGATTCACGTGTACGATCGCCTCGACGCCGTCGGCGCAGGGGCACCTCCGCCGGCGAGGCTGCGCGTCTGGTTTCGTGGCTTGCTCGATTCCCACCCATGGACGCAGGTCGACGGGACCCATACTGACAGTGGCATCGTCGTTGACTTCGAGTGGGACGCGTACGAAGGTCTGCCGAACCAGCTCGAGGTCGAGATGCCGCGTGTTCCCCGCGTGGGCGCACCTGTGCGCTTGATGGCCCACAACCTTGGCGCGATCGGCACGTTCTCGATCGTCGAGGCCGGTGACATCAGCGGCTCGGAGCTGAAGCGGCGCGAGGCGAGGATGCTCGCGGTCCGATAGTGCCGGACCGACAGACCTCCTCGCGTGCAGCGTCACCTCTCTTCGCGGGCGCGCCGGGCCGCCTCGAGCACAGCGACGAGGCGGGCGAGGAGCTCGCGGCCGAGACGGACGGACTCGTCGAAGCCGAGCGCCGGCAGTGGCACGTGCTGGATCTGGTCTCGGATCCGTACCAGGCCGCCGAGGTCGCCCCCGAGCTCGACAAGCAGGCCGTCGCCGAGCACGCCGATCTCGATCGTCGCACGGGCGATCTGCAGTTCGAACTTGCTCGTCGTGTTCGTGACCGCCGCCTCCACGCCGTCGGCTTGATACGAGCGAGCCACCGCGAAGGCCTCGCGGTGCATGACCGCGGCCACGAGCGATACCGTCGCGCGCCGCTCGGCCGCGTCGCCGTCGCGTCCTTCGGTGAGCTTGCCGTAGAACTCGACCAACCCGAACAAGGCGTTTGCGACCTCAAGGACCGCCATTGGTCGATTGTCGAACTGCGCGCCCGCGAACGTCAACGGCGCTCATCGCATCGCCTGGGGACGGTACCCAGCTGGGACGTTCCTCATGGCTCGCGTAAGACCATCTGTTGCCGGACAAGTGCGGAGACGAAGGACTCGAAATCCGGCGAAGGACCGGACTCGAAGAGCACTCGGTCCAGCAGCGGCCCGATGCTCGGCGGGCCGGTCCACGGCTGGCGCCGGGCGCGGCCGCGCCCGTAGTCGTCCCAGGCCCGGCGCTCTCGCAACTCGGCGGGCGCTACGTACGGGTGCCCGCCGGTCAGCGCATACCAGAGAAGCGTCGCCAGACCCTCTGTGTCGTTCGCGCTGGAGAAGTCGCACGGGAAGACTGGAGGCACTCGGATTCCCTCGCCAGAGTAGGTCGCGTCGATGACAGCTTGACCGCGGGGGACCACACCGGAGAGCGCCCACCGAGTCTCCTCTCGATGGAGGTAGACGAGTTCGGGCCGGAACGCGCCAAGTCTGAGTCCCTCGGCGTGTGCTCGCCGAGCAACGCCTGCGAGCTGGACCGCAATGCTCAGCGCTTCCGCGAGCTCGAGTGGACCATCGGCCACGATGGCGTCCAGCGATCTTCCTTCTGGGAGGGCTTCGACCACCCCGAACATCGGGTAGTTGCCCCGCCACCGCGGCACGAGCTCGCCGGCTTTCACGAGTGGCGCCACATCCTGCGCATCGAACGCAACGATGGGGTCGATCTCGCGAGGCCAGGCGTACCGGCTCGTCGCGATCGTAGCGATGCCGCGCTTCCACGTGGTGCCGTCCTGGTACGCAGAATAGAAGCGGCCCTGGTACTGGTTCTGGGCGATCGCTTCGATCAACCGTGGGCCGTCGTTCGTGATCGTGCGACCGCACGGATACGGTTCTCCGGCCAGCTCCGGCACTGGGAACCGGATTGGCCGCTCGTGCGCGACATCGGGGAGCCCCGGACGCCGCTCTGTCAGGCCGACCACGACGCCTGTGTGGACGCAGTCGTACTCGCGAGTGATCACGACGAAGCCGTCCGGTGACCGCTCCTCCTCGCGGACGGGCATGTGCCACTCGTCGAACGTCCACACGCGCAGCGCACGTGCGCTGCCGTCGCGCTCGCACTCGATGACCGTCAACGGCCCATCGGGCGTGGACAGGTCGATGATCCAGAAGGGCTCGTCGCCGTAACGCTCGAGGTGAGCGCGGACGAGCTCCTCGCCACGCTTGCGTGCGTACCAACAGACGCGCCGTTGTCCCTTCGCCGATTGCCAGACACCGCAGACCGGACGCTTGCCGGTGTACTCGACCGTGATCCAGCGCGGGAGCCAGTGAACCATTTCTCCGGCGACCTCTTCATGCGGCCGTAGCGCCGCACTGGTGAAGAAGCGGACGCTCGAAGTCTCGGCCGGAGGCTCGTCAATCATGATCGCACTGCCTCAGGGCTCGTATCGCACGCACCCAACATAGATCCACGTGGAACCGTCGACCAAGGCAGTGGATGGCGCTCCCGAGAACCGGAAGTTGTAGAGAAGTGCGACTGACTTCGCTTCGAGCGGGAGTTCTTCGCCGAGTTCCTTGGCAAACCGTTCTGCGATGACCGAATCGTAGGAGAATCCTGCCAAGGCCTCTCGGATCGACTTTGTGGCTGACTTCAGGACACTTGACTCGCGTGTCGAAGGATTGAATCGTGCGAAGTGAAATGCCTTCGCGAACTCCGGGGGGATCCAGTCTCCGTCCTCGGTATAGCTATCAGCGAGCGCGGCCTCCAGGCGAGCCTCGTCCGTTTCCTCGCTAATCCAAAGTGACACGTAGCCGTCGTTCTCCATGTGACTATTCCTCTGGTGCCAGGCGCCCGGGTAGCTTAGCTTCTCCGCCGCTCAATCGATAACGCGACCAATTGCGCAGGCGTCGCACGAAGTCGTCATAGCTCAAAGAGCTGTCGATGATGGCGAGTATCTCGTTGTGAGCACGCGTCGAACCTCCCTTGCCATGTCGACCAGAAGGATTCTCGAACTTCACCTCCGGAATCTTCGTCCGCAGGTCCTTGATCTCCTCCGCGGTGAGACCCCAGCGCTTGAATGTCGGCGTTCGGGAAACCAGGTGCCATTCGTGAAGGCCACCAGGCTGCCGGAGGCGATCCTCGATTGCTGCGCGGATGTCGGCCCGGACCCACAACGCTTCGAGGTCCTGGAGGCTCAGCGCGTTGAACCAGCGATTGAACGCACCGTCTCGAATCGACGGTACGTCCTTCGCACTCTCGACTGCCCAGTGTGGCATCGCGGCTGATTTCTCATCGAAACCGCGGGCCGTTCCGCCGGGTTTCGCCTGCCCGCTGAAATCGCCTCTTCGTTGGCCGTTGTTCTCCGCATCGCCACTCTTCGTCTTGGCTGGACTCGCCTCGGCGCCGGCCCTTGCGCCGGGCTGATGAGCAACGTTGAACTCGAGGCGGGGGCCGCCGCCCGGAGGAAACACAGCGTCGATAGTTCCCTGCCAGATCGTCGCGTCGCCGGCCTTGATGAAGGCACGGGCGGTGTACCGCATCGTGCCGTCGTCCGAAGGCGCGAGCGTGGCGGCGTCCTTGAGGACGAGAACTGCCGGCGTCCGCCCTGAAGGCTGCTTCGTGGCTAGGGTGATATCGGTTCCTCCGGCGTGCTCGTACGGGATCGCGATGGTGTGCTCGCCGAGTCGACGCTGCGCGGCGAACTGCACGTCCTCGGGCGAGGAGAAGACGAGTCGGGCATCGTCACCGGCCTCGGCGACGATTCTGTTGATGTCGAGCTGCCGGCGCCCCTGTAGCGTCCGGCGGGACATGTCGATCGGGTGTGAGTGACCGATGGGCTCCACGCCGGCGAGTGGGCGCCAGTCGACGCCGGACGGCTCGCCTGCGATGACGACGTACTTCGAGCCGAACTTGCCGATGGCCCATTCGCGGGTGCTCGGATCGAACGTGCCGTCGCTCTCGAAACCGATCTCGGCCAGCGCCGATGCGTCGCCGCGCATGAGCCGCTGCATGATCGCGATGCCATCGATCGGGCTTGCGACGTGTCCAACGACAGCGTTGTAGCCTGGCTCGCCGCCTCGGATGGCGTCCGCATTCTCGCGAAGGCCCTTGCGGGAGAAGGGATCGCGATTGGGGTCGACATCGCCCGGTCTCTTCGGCTGTTGGCCGTCCGCAGCGGTCGCAGGCTCTCCATCTCCTCCGCGATCGGCGGCGAGCTCGCCCGAGGCGAGCTTCTCGAACTCACCCGACGCACGGCGGTTCTTCGCAAGCGAAGCCAGGAGCTGCTTGCGGCCATAGCGACCGCGGCCGTCCACCGTGTTCGTCAGCTCCTTCTCGAAGAAGGCTTGCTCGTCAGCAAGGAGCTTGCCGTAGCGGTTGACGACGTCAGGCGCGGCGTCGGGAGGGCCGCCCGCCTCGAGCATCCCCGCGTCGGCAGCGACGGTATCGGCAGCCTTGAGCAGCCGGGCTGCGGTTCCAAAGGATCCCGATTCGACCGCGCGCAGCCGCTCCCGGATCGCGCGCACGTTCACGGACAGGTGGCGTCCGATCGCGATCGAGGCGCCCTGCATCAACCACTCGGCCGCCGTCTGCTCGGACGGTGGCCTCCCACCCTCGGCCATGGCCCGCCGCGTTGCATAGTCCACGGCTGCGCCCACGATCATCTCGGCGGTGAGGTTCGCCCCCGCCCTCAGACCCAGCGCACCCGTGCGCCCGTGCTTCACCCATACGGAGCTCTTTGCTGCGTGATCCATGCGGGCAGCTGCGCTCACGAGCTCGTCGGCATCGAGCGCGACATCGTCGGTCCTGGCGAGTCTGGTCGCGTCGTCCAGCAGGCGCTCCGACTTCGCCGCCGCATCCGCAGCGCCCTCTCCGACACGCTCAGCGGTCTTCGCCAGGCCCATGACACGGTCGATCGCGAATGGTGTGAGCACGTTGACCGCCAGCAACGTGGTCAGCGACCCCGGATCTCCCTGGATGTATTTCTGCGTGACGGCACCGTACGTGCCCTCCGCCATGGTCGCCACGACGCTGGCGACGCGCGCACCGCTCGTGAATGACATGCCCGCACGCGCAGCCACCGCCGTCGTCGCACCGCGTGCAGCAGCAGCCACGAAGTTCCCGGAGACCGTGAGCGCGACGGTCCAGATGAGCTGGCTCAGGAACTGATCTACGATCTGATCGTCCAGCACCGCCTTGGCCTCGTCGAGCGCGGCGTCGTAGCCCTCGGAGGCAAGTTGGTGCTGGAGCTGAGCCTCCATGAAGCGCAGAGCCTCTGCTTTCTTGGCTCGCGCCTCGGCCGGGCTCGCGTAGAAGTCCGCTTCCGAGGCTTCCTTGTACCGTCGGCGCACGCCCGCCATCGTGGCGACCAGGTCGTCGAGCTTGCGCTGGATCTTTACCTTCTCGGACGTTCGAGAGCTCTTGACCTGGTTGATCGCCTGCAGCGACTGGTTGGCCTGCAGCTCGAGAAGGTCGACACGGTGCAAGAACTCGTACTCGCGCGTCTCGAGCACGAGGTCGTCGATCTCGCCACGGCTCGGTGACTTGCCGCG
This sequence comes from Kofleriaceae bacterium, assembly GCA_019912685.1. GTDB lineage: Bacteria > Myxococcota_A > Polyangia > Haliangiales > Haliangiaceae > UBA2376. The sequence continues at coordinate 10,716 of JAIOII010001041.1, read as the reverse complement.
CGCGATCTGAGCCTCGAGCCGTCCGTGACGAGCCGCGAGCGAATCATGTGCGGCGCGCGCCTTCCGCCCCGCAGCGGGATCGCGCTGCTCGATATGGAGCATCGTCTCCTCGCCTGCGGCCAATGCCGACTCGGCGCGATCGAGCGGCAAGCGGCGCCGCTTGGCGCGGGCGAGATCGAGCGCCTTGTCGCTTCGGGCGCGCCGCTCCGTCGACAACGCCAGGACGTCGAAGTAGGCGTGGATGGTGTCTTTCGTGGTGCTGCTGATCGGCTGCTTCAGGACCTGGTGCAGCTCGGCGCTCACCGTCGCGGCAACTTCGTGCTGATCGACAACGGCACGCGACAAGCTGGCGGCTGCTCGGGGGTCGGAGGTCAGGCGCGCAGCCCAGCCCTCGGTCGTCTCGATGACCTTCGCTAGCGGTCGCGTCGACAGTCCCGGGAGCTGGTCGATGTTCTCCTGGTTGTCGCCGAACGTCTTCCATTCGTTGAGGATCGCGAGGCTCTGGTCGACCATGGCGGCCAGCGCGGCGGGCGACTCCAGCTTCGCTTCGCGAGCGTCGTTTTCGCGAAGCACCTTGCTGATGTCCTTGATTCCCTCGCGTAGCTCGCCCTCGAACCTCCGGTACTTCACCTGGCTACGCACCTTCGTCAGAACACCTTCAGCAGCTCGTAGCGCCGCCTGAAGCGCGGCATCATCGCTCGCCGTACGCTCATCGCCTTGTTGGTGCAGGAAGCTCGCGAACGAGCGGAGCTGCGCGTTGAGTGCACTGAGCTCCGAGTCGGCCGGGTTCGATGCCCCGTGCAGCGGAAGGAGCGCGAGCTCCGCGGCATCGACCACCGCCTTCGCGTGCGTCGCGAGCTCCGTCATCGGTGAGGCGAAGGCGGTCACGGCAGGCGGTCCCGATGGACCGGGCGTGTCGCCTTGCTTCATCTGAACCGGGGTGCTCCTTCCCGGTCGGGTTCCGACGATCTGGTTGCCTGCCACTCGATTGAGCAGTGCTTCGGCCGATTCTCCAGCGACGACCCTGTCGGCGACCTCATCGGCATGTCGTTCGTACGTGTCGCCGGCCTCGCCGACGCCGCCCTTGAGCTGCACACCACCTTGCTGCTGGATGACGTGCGCGGCCTCGTGGGCCGCCGTGTGGAGGTCGGGGGCGCGCGCGAACACGACGTGGTCGCCCGTCGCATACGCCTGCGCGCCCATCGCTGCGCTTGCCTCGGCTGCAGCGCCGCCGACGTGGGCTTGGACGTGTGACACGTCGTGCGCACCGAAAGACTGCTGGATCTGCTCGAGGTGCGGCAGCGGCTGACTCGCCGCGTCGAGCCCTCGCGCGGCGGCAGCGTGGACCGTCTCTGCGTCGTGGCTCGGCGCATCCGTCACCGCGCGCTGGACCGGCTTGAGGTCGAAGTCGAATGCATCGCGGCACGCCTGGTCGGCCTTCGCGGCGAGCCATGGCACAGGATGCTCATCGGGAAACGCTTCGCTGGCCGGTTCCCTGACCTCGCCGCCGTACGCCTGGACGAAGCCGAACGATTCGATGGGTTGTGCCTTCGGCGCGGGCTGCGCACCGGGTTTGGCCCGGCGTTGCACCGGAATGCGGTGGGTGAGCGTGATCTTGCCCGGCGCCGGCTTTCGCGGAACTTCGCCGCCGTCGTCGCCCTCGTCGTCGAGCAGCCGGTCGAGGTATTCGCGGCTCACGCGCGCGCCCCCGGCCGCGTGGGCTCCAGTTCGTCCGTGAGGCCTCCGCTGCCGTTGCGAAGCACGGCGAGGCGACGATGAGCGGAGGGCGGCTGGTTCATGACTACGTTATCGAGACCTGGCGCGCGCGGTTTCCTGTCGAAATCCGGATTCGTGCAAGTGCTCGTAACTAAGGCGGAACTGCTGGCGCCCTGTTTCGAGCCATCCTACGGCGGTCTGCGCGGTTCCTTCCTCAAGCGCAACACCGGGCGAGAAGAACGGCCTTCATGCTGCCGCTTCGGCGTCAAGGGGCAGGCGTCAAACAGACGGCCCATGCACGCACAGTCTCCACAGTTATCGCCATCGGGTTGGTCCAGTTGCACCCATAAGTTCCGTTCTGCGAGTTGTAGTTCGTGTTGAAAACCAGTGTGGAAGCGTTCTGGCCTTCTACCTCGCACCCACCCCCCAAGAGCATCGCTCCGGTGGCGCACGAAGCCTGGGTGTTGATATTCGGTCCTGAAACAGAATTCGCGACGTTCTCGACCCGCAAGATACGACCTGCGAGTGGCGGCTCGCAGTTTTCTGCGGCGTCGGCGTTACCAGGCGAGTCGTCACTGCACGACAGCACGAGAGCGAGAGTGACGGCGACGCCGCCGCACGCGGAGAAGAAGGCACGCATGGGTTTCTCCAGGTTCAATGACTGAGGTCAGAGGGCAGAGTTGGAGGTGGTCGGAAGATTGGGCGAACATGCCCCGCCTGAGTAGGACGGGGTCTCGCACGTCTCCCATAGGAACGCTGAGCCGTTCTTTCGCGAAGTGTGGCCGTCCTCTAGGTACGGCAACATCTCTGGAATAGCCGTTGAAGAATTGGTTGCACGCAGCCTGACGTTCAGCTGCATTCCGAATGCCGGCACGCTCACCCGCGCCTCGACGAGCGCCCGCAGGTGGCGACGCACGCGCGCGGCCGTGCAGTTGCCGCCGCTGGACGAGTAACAAGCGCCCCACCGCTCGTAGAAGGACGCCGTCATCGTCGCGATGTAACCGTCGGCCGTCTTGTGCTGCTCGCTGCCGACGCCGTCGGATTCCTGAACGCCATCAAGCGGTGAGGTGAATGGCGCGTAGAAGTCGAGGTTCGGGAAGCCCACCAGAATCCGGATGTGCTTGCCTTGCGTGTCCGACGGCGCGGAGGGGATCTGGAACTCGTAAAACGGGCGCCCGTTCACCATCGACGTCAGTCCGAGGACCGAGAGCTGCTGCTGGGCCGGCAGCGCGCTCAGATCGACGGCGCGCACGACGATGGTGTTGTCGGGGAGCGCCACCGTCGAGGTGCCTGGCAGGCTGTCGGCCGGCTGCGTCCAGCCGGAGCCGTTACACGTGCACGATCCCGTGTTGCAGTTGTACGGAGCGCTGTGATTGACCCGTGCCGACCAGTTCGGACTGGGCCACGGATTGATGGAGCAGGTACCGTTGTTCGGGGCCGTCATGCTCGTGGCGGCAATCCACGGACTGGTGTCCCACACACGCTTCGTGTACGTGGCACCGGCGATCGCCGGGAGGAAGAACCCGACGTTGACCGGCACGGGGTGCGGGTTCACGAGGTCGAACACGAACAGGGCGCGTGGGGCGCTGGCCTGGAGGCCGTTCGACATCGCGTTCGCTGGTCCGGTCTGGCCGGTGAACGGATAGAGGCTGTGCCGGTGCAGCGAGTACTCCCAAACGGCGTCGGTGCTGCTCGGCGGTGCGTTGCCGCGGAACGCGAGCGCGACGGGATTGGCCAGCGGCACGTGCGTCCAGGTGCGCGTAGTGCCCGGACCCCAGTTGCCCAGTTGATCCCTGGCCTGGATCTCGATCGTGAAGCTCGCGCTGTGGGTCAGGAGCTCGGTCCAGTCGGTCGAGAGCACATTCGCGGTCGCCGGAAGCGTGGTTCCGCTGAGGATGCCTGGCGTCGCGTTCACCCAGGTAGCACCAGGGGTGGTCCTGTAGATGCGGAAGCGTACGGTGTCGGGTGCGCTCGCGACGCCGGCACCGCCTACGTCGCTCGTCGTGATGTTCCACGCGATGGGATTGTCGTTCGTCGACGCCATCCTCGCGACGTATTTTCCAAGCGAAGCGCCGCCGGGGCTCAGATCGGTCGCGGTCCCTGAGCACATATAGGCCACGGGGTTGCCGGGGGACGTTATCTCACCGGTACTCGCGCTGGCGTTCACGGTCACGGTGCAGCGGGTGCGCTCGTCGAGCACGTTACTGGTCTGGAACGTGACCGTCGGGCCTGCTGTGTCGATGTTCATTGTTACGGCCGTCGCGCTCGTCGAGTTGCCGGCGGCGTCGGTTGCGATCGCGCTGATCGTGTACTGCCCGTCGGCGAGCGGCATCATGTCCGGCACGGTGTAGGACCATGTTCCACCACTCGGCGTCACCACCACGGACGGTCGACCCTGGATCGTAAGCGTGATCGTCACGGGCGACCCGCCGGTCTCTACGGTGCCCGTGATGGTCGGCGTGGTATCACTCGTGAAGGTTGGGATCGGCGGCGAGCCGACGTTGTTGATGGTGATGTCGGGCGGATTGTTGTCGATCATCACCGCCACGGTCTCCGACGTCGCCATCCGGCCCGAGGCGTCGGTGACGTCGTAACGGACCGACAGGCTGCCCATCGCGACCGTGGAGCCGGCGATCGCCGTGGTGTCGATCTGGTTGCGGATGCGCTTGGCGCCGCCGCTCGCGGCTGGATAGCTGTCTCCGGGAGAGGTAGTACCGGGCGAGCTGGTCACGGTCGCCACGATGTTGTCCGGCAGCGATCCGAGACCCATCATGGTGTCGGTCGCCTCGACGGTCACGTCGAACAAGCCCCGGATCCACATGCCGTTCGGATTGGTTGGCTGTACCGTGAGCGTTGGGTTCGCGAGGTCCACATAGAACACGACGGTCTCACTCTTCGTGTTGCCGGCTAGGTCGACGGCGGTGACCACGAGCGTGTGTCTCCCCTGAGTTGTCACCTGCGTGTTGTTCGCGAACGCGGCACCGTTGAGGGTCGCCGTGGTCGTCCCCGGATTCGCGTCGTTCTGGCTGAAGGAAATGGTCCGTGCCGACGGGTACCAAACGTTCATCGCTACGCCGCTGATCACGACCATCGGATCCGTGTTGTCGACGGTGCGAGTAACGAGCCTCTCCGTGGCGGGGTTACCGGCGCGGTCGCTCACGTTGAAGCGCACGGTCAAGGTCCCATCGCTGACTAGATTGGTGTCGATGCTGGCGACCACGGCTCGCGACATGTCACCCTGCGGCGGGTACGAGAGTGAGGGCGTCACCGCACCGCCCGGTCCAGTCGCACTGACGGCGATGTTGCTGCCGAGCGAGCCGTACTGCCTCATGTTGTCGTCGGCAGTGTAGGTGATGCTCAGGGTATCCTTGACCACCGACCCTGTCGGCGTGATCGGGCCCTCGGAGAGGACGGGTGGCGTCGTGTCGACGTAGAACGTCAGCGTGGCCGTCGTTGACGCACCCGCCTGGTCCAGGATGGTGACCACGAGCGTGTGCTGTCCCTGCGCCGAGACCTGCTGTCCGTTCGTGAACGGTCCGCCGTTGAGCATCGCCGTAACGGACGCGACGTTCATCTCGTCGTGGCTGTAGGAGACGTTGGGGCCAGGGGCGCCGTGCCAGCTGCCGTCCGTGACGTTGAAGCTGATCGTCGGTGCACGGTTGTCGATCGTGAACGTCCTCGAGGCCGTGCCGACGTTGCCCGCATCGTCCACCGCTTCGAGGGTCACCACGAGCGGGCCGTCCGGCAACATCGTCGTGTCCCAGGTGTGGTGCGCGTCCGAGTCGGTCTCGTCCCCATCGGAATCGGTAGTGCCGGCGGGTGACGTGAACCGAAGGGTGGGGCGCGTGTCGAGGTCATCGGTGGCGACGGCGTCGACAGTGATGGTGCCGCGCACGAAGCCCGCCGCCGGCGTCGCGCCGGTGAACGTGATGACGGGCGGCATCTGGTCGAACGAGGTGCCGGCGTCGGGATTGAGCCGGCTCGTGGCCGAGCACGAGCCCGGCGCGTTGTTTCCGCCGCCGTCGGAGAGCGTGTCGAGCTGCGACAGGATGTCGGCGGCGCCGGCGTAGGGCGTCTGGTTGCGCACGCCGTCGTTCAGGTACGACACGATCGCGTTCGCGAGATCGCGGCGCACCGAGCGGACAGTGACGGCCTCCGTGCCGCCGAAGTAGAGCTGGCTCGCGCCCTGGCGGCCGTCCCAGCAGCCATCGGCCAGGTCGGTGTCGAGCACGCGGAAGACGCGCATCGCGTTCATGGCCGAGCCGAAGGTACCGCCATCGCCGCCGCCGAGCGTCGATGCCATGCGCGCAGTCTCCGACAGGCCCACCATGATCATCCCATAGCGGGCGCCCGCGTTGAACGTGGTCATCTCGGACGGCGCCTGCGGCGTGAGGTTGTAGATGTTGGCGACGCCGAAGTGTGTCTCCATCGCGGTCCTCGCCGTGGTCCAGCGCTCAGCGAGCGTCGAGCCGCCCTGGTTCATCTGCTGCAAATACTCGAAGTACGTCACCGCGAACGACGAGAGGGGAGAAACGACGAGGTTGGAGATGGCGTTACCCTCGGCGTAGCTCGGGACGATCGTGCGCAGCCGATCGTTCACGTCGAGCGTGACGGTCGCGGTCGCGGCCTCCTCAGGATACGTGCCGCCGAAACCGGCCTCGACGAGGAGCGGGCCCGAGTAGTTGTCGGCGACCACGACGTTGGTGACGGAGCCGTCGCTCGCCGTCGTTCCGGTGCCGACCTGGTTGCCGCGTACACCGTTCTGGAACGCATAGATGCGGATGGCGGCGTTCTCGACGCGGCCCTTGTAGACGAGGGCAGACAGGGTGCCCCCCGAGACGTTGTCGAGGAGGATCTGTCGTGGTGCATCGCTTCGATTCTCCTGACTGTCCGTGGCCGTCGCCGTGAGCGTGAGCGGACCCTCGGGCAGGCCGACGGTCGAGAATGTGGCCGCGAAGCGCTCGGGCGTCGGATCCGTGTCGACGAGCTGCATCGGCGTGGGCGCCTCCGCCGTGACGGTCAGGCTCGCAATGCCGAGCGGATCCGCTGCCGTCACCTCCACGGCGATCGAACCGGCCACCGAGGCGTCCGCCGCCGGCGTCACCCAAGTGATCGTCGGTCCAATCTGATCCCACTCCTCAGCGGGGTCAGAGCCGAACAGGTCCGCGTCGACCCTCGTCCGCACCTCTTCGAGCCACGCCTCGACATCGTTGCGAGTGAGCGTCGTCCCGTTCTGCGACGTGCGGAGGAAAGACAGGATCTGCGCGCCGATGCGGGCCTTGAGGGTGTTCGTCTGCGCGCGGCAGTCGGCATAGCAGCCGGGGCCCTCGACCGAGCAACCTGGCGGTGGCGGGCAGCTCGCACCCACGAACAGCGGCGCGGCGCCGACGCCGTCAAGCAGTGCCTCGGCCGAGCCCGCGTCGCGCCCGAGCGTGCGCGTCCACACCACGGTGTTGATCGACTGCGTGGTGGCGCCCTGTTGCTCGGCCACCGACCTGGCGAGCTGAGACAGGCCCGCGAGCACGAGGCCATACTTCACCTCGGCAGTCGGTGAGCTCGCCGGCGCGGCGGGCGACGCGACCGGCGTCGTGAGCGGATCGAAGCCGAAGTGGTTCGTCAGGCGCTCGACCGCCTTGTGGACGGAGGCGCCGTAGGTGTCCTCCTTGTTTGCGGCGCGGCGCGCGTGACCGAGCGTGACCGCAAGATCCGTCAGCGGCGAGATCGTGATGCCGCTGCGCGTGCCGCCGATCGGCACATCGAGCACGATGCCCCGCAGGATCGTGTTGCTGTCGAGCGTGACCTCGCCGCCGGAGGCCTCGGCGTACAAGCCGCCGACCACGTCGTACTCGATATGCTCGTAGCCCTCGGTTGTGAGCTCCCAGCGCCCGTTCTCGTCGGTAGTGGTGCGGCCGAGCTCGAAGGTGCGCTCGCCATCGACCATCTGCCACGCGATGATGGTGGCGTTGCGCACCGGACCGCCTCCGCTCCAGTAGGCGACGCCGGAGGTCGTGCTCTTCAGCGTGCTGCCGCCATCGCCGCCGCAGGTGAGAGACGCGGCGACCATAGAGACAGCGAACGCGCGCCGCAGCCACGTTCCCACGCGGCTGCGGCGGGGCGGGGCGGGTGGTTGATGGAAGTCGGCGAGGGTGGGCTCGAGGTCACTCATAGCGCCAGCTCCTTTCGCCACCGAGCACCCGCGGTTGCGGGTCGTCGCGAACAAATCTCCCAACGCCGTGTCCTGCAACGGCTATCGGGCAGCTGCACACCGCCACGTCGACACCAGAAACCAGGGGAAGTACAGCCATGACGAACTCCAGTCACGCCGGTAAGAGAGAGCTATGAACCATCGTGGTACGCCAGCGGCTCGGTCGCGGGCAAGCACGATCTACGAGAGAGCCCGACCGGTACCACAACGCCGGCTGCGTAGGTCGAAAGCGCAACACGACGCGCTCGGATTTCGGCGCGCGTTGCGCATCACCCGTATGGGGTGACACGGCGTCGGAACGCTCGGGAAGGACAGATGGTTCTCGCGCGCGATCGCGCCACCGCGAAGTTGTGAATCGTCGTCGAGGCCACACTTCTTTCTAGGCCATGGCTCGTCTCGGAACGACGGCGAGGAAGCTGCGAGCGCGGCGGAGCAACGACCGATCATCACGCGGTTGGGATCGGTCCACGTGGAATGGAGCGCGACCGAAATGGCAGGGCACTCCATGCGCGGGAGACGAGTCGGCTGCGCGCATGGTCGCGCTGTCGCGCGGGGTGGACGCAGGCAGACGGAGGAGCGAGTCATCGTCGAGCTCCGCGCTCACGCTGCTGCGGGGCGCGCGTTGTTGGCGCAGCTGCCGCGTTCGCTCCGGTCCGCGATCTACACGCGCTTCGGTAGTCTGCCGAAGGCGCGTGAGGCGGCAGGGATGGTTCGCGGATGGGTGGTCGAGGAGCTCCGAGCGCACGCTGCCAGCGGCCGGATCTCGACGTCGCCGCTATTCGGCGGCGTGCAGGCAGCGCGCGCGGCGCGAAGATCGCTCCGGCGGCGCACCGTCGCGCGCGACGTCCTTGACCAGAAGCTTGAAACGGGACTTCCTGGCGGGTCGGGATTTCCTGTATGGTGGTCGGAGTACGATGAGCACGACGGCCGGGCCAGGCGACGCGACGCAAGTCGGAGGTGGAGCGGTGCGGCTCGGCAAGTACGTACTCGACGCGCCGCTCGGCGCTGGCGGCATGGCCGAGGTGTTCCGCGCGCACACGGTCGGTGCCGAGGGCTTCCAGCGAGCGGTCGCGATCAAGCGCATCCTGCCCGACGCGTCCAAGAACCCGGCGTTCAGCGAGATGTTCATCGCCGAGGCGAAGCTCTCGTCGCGGATGCAGCACCCGAACATCGTGAGCGTGCTCGACTTCGATCGGGACCACGAGCACCGGCTCTACCTGGTGATGGAACTCGTCGAGGGTCGCGACCTCGATTCCTTGATCGAGAGCGGGCGACTGCCGTTCTCCACATTGATCTACGTGCTCGTCGAGGTGCTGCGCGGACTCGGCTACGCGCACGATCTCCCAGCCGGTGCCGACGGCGTGCGCGGGCTGGTTCATCGCGACGTGTCGCCGCATAACGTCTTGCTCGGGTGGGCTGGCTCCGTCAAAGTCAGCGATTTCGGGATTGCCAAAGCACGGGCGGCGACGGCGGCGAGCGCGTCGGTGACGATCAAGGGAAAGCCGGCGTACATGAGCCCGGAGCAGATCAACGGCGCCCCGCTCGACGGGCGCAGCGATCTGTTCGCGGTGGGCGTGATGATGTGGCAGATGCTGACGGGGCAGTACCTGTTCGCGTCGGGGACGACGGCGGAGACGCTCGCGCGCGTGCTCTTCGCGCCGGTGCCGAGCCCTCGCTCGGTCGCGCCGGATGTGCCGCCTGATCTGGAGGCGGTGACACTCAAGCTCCTCGCGAAGGAGCCGGCGCAGCGCTACGCGAGCGCGGAGGATGCGATCGACGATCTGTTGCGCTGCCAGCACGCACCGCGCGATGGGCGTCGTGAGCTCGAGCAGCTGCTCCTCCACCGCTTTCCGCACAAGGCGCCCGTGCGAACGGGCCAGCGCATCCGCGCCGGTATGCCCGAGTCGCCCGGCGCATTGCCGGCGGGCACGCCCCAGACGCCGACGCCGACGCCGACGTTCGGCACGGTACCGCTCGGGCCACAGCAGCATGCGGCGATGAACGCGCCGACACAGACGACGCCGGCAACCCCCGATGCGATGGGGCAGGCATCGTCGTCGCGGAAGACCGGGCTCGTCGTCGCGGCGATCATCGCGCTGGTGGTGATCGGCGCGGTCGTGGTCGTGGTCGCGACGTCGGGAGGATCGAAGCCCGACACGGCGGCCGGCGGCGAGGCGAGCGGAGCGGCCGATCCTTCCGCCGTGATCGACGCCCAGGCAGCGACGGTTGCGCCGGTCGATGCCGCCGTACCTGATGCGGAGTCCCCCACGGATGCGGCAGCGCCGCCGGTCGATGCGTCGGCGCCCATCGATGCGAAGAAGCGCCGAGGCGGCGGTGGCCGGGGCTCGGGCTCGAGCTCCGGATCGGGAACGATCCACGAGATCCCGATCGGTGGCTCGTAGGACGCAACCGCCGCAGGGTGCCGCCGACAGTGGTACGCGACCGGTGCCACCGATGCACCGGGTCGGAGAGAACAAGCCATGAGATCGCTGTCCACACGACTCCTCATCCTCATCGCACTGGTCCTCGCCGTCGTCGCCGTTCGGCCGACAGGCGCGTCGGCGCAGGACGCCGGCCAGTCGCGGACGATCCTCGTCGACGAGGGCGGCTCGTACGACGTGACCGTCCACCCGGACTTCGTCACGGTGTTCTATCTGCCCGACAAGATCACCAAGGCGCTCGCGTCGGACACGACGGCGTACGAGGTGAAGCCCATCGGCGACACGAGCCTCGCGATCCGCCCGCTGAAGCAGGACGCGAAGCCGGCGAACCTCGCGCTCGCCACGCAGAGCATC
>JAIOII010001040.1 GCA_019912685.1 Kofleriaceae bacterium | reverse complement strand
CGCGCCGGGCTCGCGCTGGCTCTACGCCAAGCTGTACGGCGGCGAGGGACTCCTTGCCGCCGAGCACCACGCCGGCGCGCCGCTCCAGAAGGCGATCGGAGAGCGCTGGCGCACCCACGAGGCGCGGCTGACGGAGCTGCTCGCGCCGGGACGGGCTGCTCACCCCGACGAGCCGCTCGCCGCCGGGCTCGCCGCGCTCGACCGGCGCGACCTGGCCGTCCGGCGGTTGCACGAGGACGACCGCGGCCGGATGATCGCCACGATGACCGAGGGGAGCGCGTGGAGCCTGGTGCACATGAGCTGCAACCGGCTCCTGCACGCGTCCGCGCGCGCGCAGGAGCTCGTCATCTACGATCTGCTGCGGCGCTGGCACGGCCGGCAGCGCGCTCGCGCCGCGCTCGCGCCCGAGGTCGCGGCGTGAGCATCACCGACGTCCAGACCCACACCGTCAGTCGCAGCGGCGACGACGATGCGGACGGTAGCGGCGATGGGGAGGCGCCGCGGCTCGTCGTCGTGCTCGGCTGCCGCTCGCTCACGACGCCGGGGCTGCGCGTGTCGCTCGCGGGTTTGCGCGCGCTGACGCTCGGGCGGAGCTCGCTGCGGCTCGTGTCGCGCACGCAGACCGGATCGGGCGAGCTCATGCTCCCCGATCAGGAGCTGTCGCGGCAGCACGCGCGGCTCGTCCAGGGTGGCGGCGGATGGGAGATCCACGATCTCGGCTCGAAGAACGGGACGCTGGTGAACGGCGACCGCGTCGCGCAGGCGGCGCTCACCGACGGGGACTTCATCGAGGTCGGCGCGACCTTGCTCGTGTTCCGCGAGGACTCGCCGGGGACGCTCGTGCGCGACCGCGACCTCGCCGCCGAGGACGACACGCACATCGCGTTCCGCTCGGTCGTCCCCGCCGTCGAGAAGAGCGCGACCGACCTCGCGAAGATCGCGCCGTCGCCCGTGCCCGTGCTCGTCTGGGGCGAGACCGGCACCGGCAAGGAGCTGGTCGCGCGCGCCGTGCACGAGCGCTCGGGGCGGAGCGGGCCGTTCGTGCCGGTCAACTGCGGCGCCTTGCCCCGCAACCTGATCGAGAGCGAGCTCTTCGGCCACCGCCGCGGCGCGTTCTCCGGCGCGCGCGACGACCACGAGGGCCTCGTGCGTCGCGCCGATCGCGGGACGCTGTTCCTCGACGAGATCGCCGAGTTGCCGGAGGACTCGCAGGTCGCGCTCCTGCGCGTGCTCCAGGAGGGCGAGGTCCGGCCCGTCGGCGCGTCCGACGTCGTGCGCGTCGACGTGCGCATCATCGCCGCCACGCACCAGGACCTGCGCGCGCGCATCGTCGACGGCCGCTTCCGGCACGATCTCTACGGCCGCCTCGCCGGGTTCGAGGCGGCGCTCGTGCCGCTGCGCGAACGCCGCGAGGATCTGGGGACGATCGTCGCCGCGCTCCTGCCGCGGCTCGCCGGCGTGGTCCCGGATCCCGGGCAGGTGACGCTGCACCGCCACGCGGCGCGCGCGCTCCTCACCTATCCTTATCCGCTCAACATCCGCGAGCTCGAGCAGGCGCTGCGCACGGCGGCGGTGCTCGCCGACGGCGGCGAGATCCGCCTCGAGCACCTGCCGGACGCGATCCGCACCCACGTGCCGGCGAGCGCGCCGGCGCTTCGCGCCGAGGACCGCGTCTTGCGCGAGCGCCTGGTCGAGGTCCTGCGCGAGACCGGCGGCAACGTCATGGCCGCGGGGCGGGCGATGAACCGGGCGCCGATCCAGATCCGTCGCTGGTGCCGGCGGCTCGGGATCGACCTCACGGGCTTCCGCGCGTAGTCAGCGCCAGAGCGCGTAGAGCAGATCGACGAGCGCCTGGCCGGCGGAGCCGCGACGGGACTCCTGCGGCGCGTTGGTCGACGAGCGCGCGGCCATCATCGTGGCGAACTGCGCGCTCTGCTGCTCGCGCTTGACGGCGTCGCGCATGCGCTCGAGCTCCTTCTTCTGCGCGGCCTCGAGGCCGCCGCTCATGACGAAGGTGATGATCGCGGGGAGCTCGCCGGGATCGAAGAAGGCGCCGTGGTGCTTGCACACGTCGATCACGACGCCGGCGCCCGTGCTGAACTGCCGGCGGTTCATGATCGTCGCGCACACCGGGCACTTGATGTACATCTTGCCGCCCGGCGGCGTGAGGTGGATCTGGGCGCGCGGGACGACGGCGAGGATCGCCTCGGCGCGCGCCTGCTGGCGATCGTTGACGATGCGCTGGACCGCGACGTGATCGAGGAAGACGCCGTGGCACGCGTCGCACTCGTCGATCACGAGATCACCGATGGGCCGCGGGTGCATCGCGGTCGCGCAGCGCGGGCACGGGCGATCGGCCTGCGCCTCCCCGACCGCGCTCGTCGACAGCGCCGAGCCGCATGCCGGGCAGTGCGCGTGGCCGTGGAACACGCGCGACAGGCAGCGGCCGCAGCTCTTGAGGAGCAGCGGCGCCGCGCAGTGCGCGCACGCCTTCGACGTGTCGGCGACGGGCGCGGCACAGCGGGGGCAGCTCAGCATCCCCGCGACGTCGGATGTGCTCACCCTCTCACTATGCCGCGGCCGCGGGCGATCTCCAAGGTCAGCGTTGCGCGTCGTCGATCGTGATCGAGGTGAGATCGGCGACGTGGGCCGCGAGCGCGGCGGCGGTCGACGGCGGCGCCCTGGTGGTGTCGATCGGCCAGCGCAGGATGCTGCCGTCCATGCTCGACGAGAGCAAGGCGCGGCCATCGGGCGTGAACGCCACCTGCGAGACCTCGTCGTCGTGTCCCCGGAAGATCTGGACGACCCGCCCCGCCGCCGTCGAGAGTCGGACGCTCCGATCACGCCCGCAGCTCGCGAGCAGGGTTCCGTCGGGCGAGACCGCCACGCCCCACACCGGACCCGCGTGCCGGGCGAGCAGCCGATCGGGCGCGCCCGGCCGCCACGCGCGGACCTCGCCGCGGAAGTCGCCGCTCACCACCGTTCCATCGGGCAGGACCGCGAGCGCGTCGATGGCCGCGCCGCCGCTTCGCGTGTGACGCGCCAGCTCCGTGCCGCTCGCGATCTCGACGATCGAGATGACGCCGGCGCCGTGCGAGAGCGCCAGGGTTCCGTCGGGTCGCGCCGCGCACTCGCGGACGCGCGGCGCGACGGACGGCGCGGCCCGGCTCGTCGAGAGGCTCGCGTCGTGGAGGTGGAGCGATCCGTCGGCCTCCACCACGGCGATCTCGCCGGAGGGAAGCCGGGCGGCGCACGCGAGCCCTTGCGGCGACGCGGCCACCGCGGTGATCGCGCCGGTCCGCACGTCGACGGTGCGCGCAGCGCCGCCGAACAGCACGCGCTCGCCGACGGGCAACATGTAGACCGCACCCAGCTCGTACGATCGCGGATCGTGCGCCAGCGGCTGCACCGCGTCGCTGGCCGGGCCCGCGACGCCGACCTCACCCTGGACGGTGAAGTAGGCGGCGCGACCGCCGGCGAGCGGCTTCACGTACCGGATCGCCGCCGGCCGCCGCCAGCGGTGGGTCGGCGCCGGCGGCAGCTCGTCGAAGACGAACAGCCGGCTGCTCATGTCGGCGGCGGCGAGGCGGTGTCCGGCGAACGCGAGGTAGGCGTTCTGCGGGTGGGGCAGCACCAGCTCGTGGCCGGTCGCGCCGCGACGGAGCCGGATCCCGTCGCGGCCCGCGCGCGCCGAGAGATCGTCGGCGCCGAACGCGATCATCCCGCAGCACGGGTGATCCTCCACGACGCGCAGCGCCTCCCAGGTCACGGCGAGCACCGATGGTCCGTCCGCGGTGACGAAGCCGAGGAGGCCGCCGTCACGGGAGCCGGTGAGCCAGCTCGGCTCGGTGTCGAGCTCCGTGCGCAGCAACCGTCCGGTCGACGGTTCCCACACGGCCACGGTCGTCGAGGTCGCGATGGCGACGCGATCGCCGGCCAGCCTCAGGAGCTGGGCGATCGGGGCACCCAGCGTGGCTCGCGCTCCGGACGCGGTGACGACCGTGCCGTCGTCGTGCGCGGTGATCAGGCCGCCGTCGGCGGCGAGCTCGACCGCGGTGACCGGGGATGTGGTGGGGACGTGGCGCAGCTCGCGACCGGCGAGCGTGCGCACCGAGACCCCCGTGTCGTCGACGATCGCCAGGGCCTGGCCGTCGGGCGCGACGGCGACGGCGCGCGCCGTTGCGGGGAGCGTGGCGTGGACGGTCGCCGCCGCGAGGTCCCAGACCCGGACCTCGCCGACCCCGGTGCGCCCGACCACGAAGCGGCCATCGCTCGTGCCCCGGAGCTCGGTGACGTCCACGGCGCCGGGGAGGGCGGCGCGCGCGATGCCGCGCGCTCGCGCGTCGGCGACGACGAGCCGCACGTCCTCGAGGTCGACGGCGCCGATCGCCGGGCTGTCGAGCAGTCGCGCCAGCCAGGCGAGCGCCACCGCCGGATCGCGGTCGAGCGAGGAGCGCGCCTGGTCGAGCAGGAGCCGCGCCGTCTGCGCCTCGGCGCGGGCGCGCGCCTCCTCGGCGCGCTGGCGCGCGTCGACGATCCTCACCACCGCCATCACGCCGCCCACGGCGATCACGATCGAGGAGATCGCCGCCATGATGACCAGCGCCCGGTGCCGTCCGATCCAGCGCGCGACGCGCTGACCGCGTGTGTAGTCCCGGGCGGCGACGAGCTGGCCGGTCTGGAATCGCCGCAGATCCTCGGCGAGCTCGCGGGCGGACGGGTACCGAGCCGCGGGATCGAACGCGAGCGCGCGCCGGCAGATCGCCGCCAGATCGCGCGGCACCCCCGGCTCCAGCTCCTCGACCGGCACCGGCGCGGCACGGCGCGCCTCGGCGACGACCTCGTGGGGGCGACCTCGGCGCGGCGGGCGGCCGGTGAGCACGCAGTACAGGATCGCGCCGATCGCGTACACGTCGGCGCGATGGTCGAGCGGTTCACCGCGCGCTTGCTCCGGCGCCATGAACGACGGCGTGCCGATCACCGCGCCGGCGACGGTCTGGTCGCCGGTCGCGGGGCGCTCTGCCGCGTCCGCCGGCTCGCCCTCGTCGTCGAGGTCCTTCGCGAGCCCCCAGTCGATCACCAGCGTCTCGCCGAACGCGCCGATCAGCACGTTGTCCGGCTTGAGGTCGCGGTGGAGGACGCCGCGGCTGTGCGCGTAGGCCATCGCGTCGGCGACCGCGAGCACCGCGCCCATCAGGCCGATCCGCGCCGCGAGATCGGGCGCCTCGCGGATCGCGGCGCTCAAGGTGCGGCCGCCGCTGAGCTTCATCGCGTAGAACGGCACGGTGCCGCCGAGCCGGCCGACGTCGTAGATGGGCACGATGTTCGGGTGCTCGAGCGTCGCGGTGATCCGCGCCTCGCGGGCGAACCGCGCGATCGAGACCGCGTCGCCACGGGTCAGCACCTTGAGCGCGACCTGCCGATCGACCCGGCGATCGATGGCCCGGAGGATCAGCCCGATGCCGCCACGCGCGAACTCGTCGAGGACCTCGTAGCGGTCGTCGGCGCCGACCGAGGACGCCGGCGCGCCGGCGTCGTCCGACGCGGTCGGTGTCGTCTCGGCCGCCGACACGGTCGAGTCGCCGCCTGTCGGCCGTGAGGGCATCGTGGCGGATGGTAGCCCAGCGGCAGCACGGCATCCCCGCGACGTCGGGTGTGCTCACCCTCCAACGACGCCGCGACCTCTGGCAATCTCCAGGAGATGCTGACTTTCCCGGTTCGGGCGCTGCTGGTCGCCGTCGTGGTCTCCGTGTCGTGTGCGCCGTACGTCGGCGATCCACGATTCGGGCCGCTGCAACGCGACCAGCGTCAGTTCCGGTTCCGGCACAACATCGAGCTCTTCGAGGTCTCGAACGGGATGCGCGTCGCGCTCATCCCCGACGATCGCACCAACCTGGCCACGATCGACGTCCGCTACGACGTCGGGGCGGCCGAGGATCCGCCGGGCAAGGCCGGGCTCGCGCACCTGGTCGAGCACCTCGCCTTCATGCTGCGCGCCGAGTCCGGCGGGCCCACGATCTTCGAGGAGCTCGGCGAGATCGCGCTGCACTACAACGCGCACACGTCGTCGGACGAGACCCACTACACGTCGACGGTGCCGATCGAGCAGCTCGAGCGCGTGATCGCGATCGAGGGCCGTCGCATGCGCGCGCCGTGTGACCAGCTCGACGAGGCCACGTTCCGACGCGAGCGCGACGTGGTGCTCGCCGAGGAAGCCGAGCGCGCCACGCCGAACGACGACGCCTGGTACGAGCTCATGGCCGCGGTCTACGGCGCCGCTCATCCGTACGCACGCCCGGTCGGTTCGCGTGAGGTCGCGAGCGCGACGCGCGCCGACGCCTGCGCGTTCATGGAGCAGCACTACGCGCCGAACCGCGCGTTCGTCGTCATCACCGGCCCGTTCAAGGCCGCCGCGATCCGCGATCTCGTCGGCAAGGCGTTCGGCCCGATCCGGCGCCAGGCGACGAGGCGCCGGGTCGCCGATCCGCTCGTCCTCACCGGGAAGCGGAGCCGGCACGAGGCGCCGATCGACCACCCCATCGCGATCGTGGTGTTCCCGCGGGCGCCGTGGGGCGGCGACGTGAAGTTCCGCGTCGCCGAGGCGCGCCTCGGCGCCGTGATGAGCGAGGCCGATCGCGGCCGCGCCTGGATCCTCGGCACGGCGGTGACGACGATCGGCGGACCGCGCGCGCCCGCGATCGCCGTGATGGTCGAGGTCGACGACGAGGCCAAGCTCACGGACGCGGTCGACGAGGTCCACGCGCAGGCGCAGAAGCTGTTCCACGAGCTCTCGCCGCGCGGGCTGGCGCGCGTGCGCGCGCAGCTCGAGCTCTCGCTGGTCGCCGGCTGGGACGACCTCGAGAGCCGCGGTGGATGGATCGCGGACTTCATGCAGTACACCGATCACAACTGGTTCATGCTCGCGGAGATGAAGGCCCTCGATCAGACCGACTGGGAAAGGGCCTCCGAGGAGCTCGCCGGCGTCCTGAGCCGTGAGCACAGCCACGCGGCGCTGGTCGTGCCGAGCGGCAAGAAGAGCGGCCGGCGGCTCGCGGCCGCGGTGCCCGCGGGAGCGCACGACCAGGTCCCCTGGCGCGCGCCCGTCGACGCGGCCGAGGCCGATCGGCCGCTCACGCTCGCGGCAGGGTCGCCGGCGAGCGTCGAGCGCTACACCCTCGCCAACGGCCTGAACGTCGAGCTCGCGCGCGACCCCAAGAGCCCGATCGTGGATGTCCGGCTGGTGTTTCCGGTCGGCAGCGCGCACGAGCCGGCGGATCGCTATGGCATCTCGTACGCGGCGGCGTTCCTGCTGGATCACGACGAGGACCGCCGGTACCCGCAGAGCACGCTCGACTTGCTCGAGTGGGGGATCTCGCGCGGCACGAACATCGGCTGGTCGGTCTCGGAGACCACGACGACGTTCTCCGCGATCGGCGTGTCGGAGTGGGGCGACTGGCACCTCTGGTACCTGTCCTGGCTGATCGATCAGGGCCGCTACAACCAGTCCCAGCTCGAGGAGATGCATCGCGTCGCGCGCGAGCTGTCGGCGTCGTCGGCCGACGACGAGGTCGATCGCGGTGCGCTGGCCTTCGGACAGCGGTTGTACGGACGGGGACATCCGTACGCGGCGCCGCCGCCGAACGCCGGCGCTGCCTACCTCGCGCTCGGGGCGCGGGATCTGGAGCGATGGAAGCGCGAGCGCTATCGTGCGCGCGGGGCAACCCTCGTCGTCAGCGGCGCCTTCGACCCGGAGCAGATGAAGCGGCTCGTCGACGAGCTCTACGGTCCGTGGTCCGGCGACGCGCCGCCGGCGCTGCCCGCCGTGCCGGCCGCGCGGCCGACGCCG
>JAIOII010001039.1 GCA_019912685.1 Kofleriaceae bacterium | reverse complement strand
CCAGCGCGCGCGCTGGATGAGCAGCGACTCGAGCAGCAACAGGACGAGGAGCGCGGCGGCGATCGCGTGCCAGAGCTCGACGCGGCGCTCGCTCGGTCGTGACGAGCCGCCGGCGCCGCCGCCGCTGTCCGGCAGCCGGCTCGCCGGCGCCGGCGCGAGATCGCTCCCGCGCGGATCGAGGTTCACCGCGAACGCCAGCTCGTCGCGATCGCGCGTGGCGCCGGTCCGATCGGTGCCGAGCACGCGGTAGATGCCGGGCGCGTCGGCGCCGGTGAATCGCACCGAGCGGCGGCCCTCGATGCGCGCGCCCTCGAAGACGGCGCCGGTGCGCTCGGGGCCGCGGACCTCGAGCTTGCGCATGTCGAGCGTCGGCAGCGTCGTGCCCTGGCCGACGACGAGGGACGCCGTCGCGCCCTCGACGCGGCGGCGCGCCAGGTGGCGCACCGACTCCTGCACGAGCGGCAGGAAGCCGGGGTGGATGGGCAGATCGTTCCAGTCGCGGTCGAGCGTCGACGCGAAGAGCAGCAAGCGGCCGTCGCCCTTGCGCGCCTCGACCAGCGCGGCCGCGCCGTTGGTGAAGCGCGCGAGCACCTTGCGATCGTCGGTGTCGGTCGTCGGTCCGAGCAGCACGATCTTCGTGAAGCTCGCCTCGGCGAGGCCGGGCGCGTCGCGCGCGAAGGGCGCGAAGATCGGGTGATCCGCCTCCCACTTGGTCAGGTGCAGCGCGCGCGCCGCGCGCTCGTCGGGCGCCGCGCCCCACGCCGTGTCGATCGGATCGCGCAGGCTCTGCGGCAGGAGCGGCAGCATCGTGCGCTCGTACGCCGCGGGGTCGACGCGATCACCGGGCGCGACCAGGAGGCCACCGCCCGCCTTCACCCACGCGGTCAGGCGCTGCACGTCGTCCGGAGGCAGCGCCGCGACGTTGGCGAGCACGACGACGTCGTGCTGGTCGAGCTCGACCTCGTCGAGGTCGTCGGGGGTGATCGTCGTGATCGCCGTGCCGGTCTCGGCGCGGTCGCCGGGGCGGAGCGCCGCCTCGACGTAGAACAGCTCGTCGTCGTGGCGCGCGGCGTGCGGGTCGCCGTCGACGAGCAGGACGCGGATCTCGTCGCGCAGTTGCGCCATCGCGTGACGACGGTCGTCGGCGGGCAGCGCGTCGGCCGGGAGCTCGACCGCGATCTCCGACGAGCGCCGGCCGGGTGGCAACGTCGCCAGGAAGCGCTTGCGCTTGGTCTCGCCCGGCGCGAGGTCGAGCTGACCGCGCGCGATGATCTGACCGGCGACGCGCAGGCTCACCGTCACCCCGGCCGCGGGCAGCGGCGAGTGGTTGGCGATCTCGGCGAGCGCGGCGATGCCGCGGCTGCCCGCGCCCGGATCGGGCTCCACCGCGAGCCCGACGACCGCGAGGTTGGGCAGGGCCGAGCCGTCGCGCACCTCGAGGACCTCGAGCTGCGGGCCGTTCTCCCCCCACGGCGACTCGCCGCCGCGCAGCGAGCCCTTGGTCAAGGGCGACAGGAGATAGATCGTGCGCCGCGCGTGGCTCGAGCCGGCGAGCAGCTGGGCCCCGCGCGCCAGGGCGCGATCGAGATCGGCGGGGCGCGCCGTCGGCGACATGCCCGCGAGCTGATCGCGCAGGCGCAGGTGCTCGCGCGAGAGCTCGGTCGGGTGCACCGCGCCCTCGGACGCGCGCACGACCGCGACCTCGGCCTCGGGGCCGAGCTGGGTGAGGAGCCGCGCCGCCTCGTCGGTGGCGCGGCCGAGCAGCGTCCGCCCGTCGAGCCGGTAGCCCGCCGTGAACGAGTCGTCGATCACGAGCACGGCGGCCTGCGGCCCGCGCGCGATGAGCGGGCCGGTGCTCTCGCACGACGTGAACGGCTTGGCCAGCGCGAGCGGCAGCGCGATGCACAGGAGCACGCGCACGATCAGGAGCAGGCGCTCGCGCAGCTGGAACCGCCGCGCCGTCCGCCGCTTGGTCGCGATGAGGAAGTCGAGCGCGGCGAACCGCACCACGCGCGCCCGCCGGCGGCCGATGAGGTGGATCGCGACCGGCACGAGGAGGCCGGCGAGCCCGACGAGCAGGAGCGGCGCCAGGAAGCTCACCGGCGGGCTCCGGCGGCGCTCGTGCGCTGGCGCGTCGCGAGCAGCTCGAGCAGCGCGTCCTCGACCGCGCGGTCGGTGAGGCACAGGTGGTAGTCGACGCCGGCGCTCGTCATCTCCTCGACGACCCGCGCGAGGAACGCGTCCATGCGCTCGAGGTAGTCCTTGCGGATCGCCGCCGGGTTGGCGAGGAGCCGATGATCGCTCTCGAGCGCCTGGAACAGCGTGAGCCCCTCGAACGGGAACGTGCGCTCCTCGGGCGCGAGCACGTGCAGGACCGCGACGTCGTGCTTCTGCGCCCGCAGCCGCCGCAGCGCCGCGAGCGTGCGATCGTCGGGATCGAAGAGGTCGGACGCGAGCACGACGAGCGCGCGCTTGCGCCGCGCCAGCTCGCCGATGCGATCGAGCGCCGCCGCCGGCGAGTCGTCGTCGCCGGTCTCGCCGGTCGTCGCCCGATCGATCACGCCGAGCAGGTCGTGGAGGTGCGACGTGCGCGCGCGCGGCGGCACGACGACGTCACCGCCCGGCGCGCCGAAGACGTAGAGCCCGACCTTGTCCTGCTGCTGGACGACGAGGTACGCGAGGGCGGCGAGGCACAGGCCCGCGTACTCGACCTTCGACAGGCCGGACCCGGCGAAGCGCATCGAGCCCGAGCCGTCGAGCACGAGGTACACGGTGAGCTGCGACTCCTGCTCGTACTGCTTGACGTAGTAGCGATCGAGCTTGGCGAACGCGCGCCAGTCGACGTGGCGCAGCTCGTCGCCGGGCGAGTACTCCTTGTGCTCCGCGAACTCGACCGAGCTGCCGTGCAGGCGCGCGCGGTGCAGGCCGGACAGGGCGCCCTCGACGATCACCCGCGCCTTGAGCGGCAGGCTGCCCAGCCGGGCCAGCGCGACGGGATCGAGGCGCGGCATGCGGGCCTCAGGGCGCGACGACGCCGAGCAGCCGATCGACGAGGTCGCCCGCGCGCACGCCCTCGGCCTCGGCGCGGTAGTTGAGGATGAGCCGGTGCTGCAGCGTCGGCCGCGCCAGCGCGGCGACGTCGTCGATCGACACCGCGAAGCGGCCGTCGAGGATCGCGCGCGCCTTGCCGGCGAGCACCAGGAACTGCGACGCGCGCGGCCCGGCGCCCCACTGGACGTACTCGCGCACGAACGGCGGCGCGACCGCCTCCTGCGGACGGGTCGCGCGCGCGAGCGCCACGGCGTAGCGCACGACGTGGTCGGCGGCCGGCACGCGCCGCACCAGCTCCTGCAGCTCGATCACGCGCTCGGGCGAGAGCACGCGCTCGAGGCGCGCCTCGTAGCCCGACGTCGACATGCGCACGATCTCCTCCTCCTCGGAGGCGCTCGGGTAGTCGACGTCGACCTGGAACATGAAGCGGTCGAGCTGCGCCTCGGGCAGGGGATAGGTGCCTTCCTGCTCGATCGGGTTCTGCGTCGCGAACACGAGGAACGGCAGCGGCAGCTCGTGCGTGCGGCCGCCGGCGGTGACGCGGTACTCCTGCATCGACTGGAGCAGCGCCGCCTGGGTCTTGGGCGGCGTGCGGTTGATCTCGTCGGCGAGGACCATGTTGGCGAACACGGGCCCGCGCAGGAAGCGGAAGCTGCGCCGGCCGGTCGCGTGATCCTCCTCGAGCACCTCGGTGCCGGTGATGTCGGCCGGCATGAGGTCGGGCGTGAACTGGATGCGCTGGAACGTGAGGTTGAGCGTCTCGGCGAGGGTCGAGATGAGGAGCGTCTTGGCCAGGCCGGGCACGCCGACGAAGAGGCAGTGGCCGCGCGCGAACAGCGCCGTGAGCAGGTGCTCGATCACCCGGCGCTGGCCGACGATGCGCTTGTCGATCTCGGCGACGATCTGAGCGTGCGCGGCGGCGATCTCGGCGACGGCGCGCAGGTCGTTCGCGCGCTGCTCGTCCTCGGACAGCCGGGCCGAGCCGACGGCGGCCGACACCGTGGTGACCGGCTCGTCGAGCTCGGCGGGAGGCGACCCGAGGATCTCGGTCGGCGAGGTGTCGAGCTCGGAGGTGGCGCGGTAGGGCTTCATGGGTGCTGGTTGCGGAGTCGTTCGCAGGCTGCGCGCTCGCGGCGGGCGGTCGCCGCGGCGCCGAGGTGGTCGTAGGCGTCGGCCAGGCCACACCTTACCGCCGGATCGAAGGGAGAGACACGCAAGGCTTGCTCGAACGCCGCGCGGGCGCCGGCGTGGTCGCCTCCCGCCGCGAGGGCCACGCCCAGGGTCACGGCGGGGACGGCGTCGTGCTCGTCGAGCGCGACCAGCGGCCGCGCGAGCGCGATCGCCTTGTCGTGCTGCCCGAGCTCGACGTAGGTGCGCGCGAGCTTGCCGGCGACGTACGGATCGGGCGTGCCCCCGGTCGCGGCGATCGAGTACGAGA
>JAIOII010001038.1 GCA_019912685.1 Kofleriaceae bacterium | reverse complement strand
GCGCTGCCAGCCGCCGCTCGCCGCGCTCGGCCGCTCGCCGCGGCCGATCCGCACCTATCTGCTCTACTGGCGCCGCCTGCGCGACTTCGTGGTCTGGCGCGCGCTCCACGATTCCTGAGCGGGGCGCTCACAGCTGCAGGGTCGACGTCGCGAACCCCGCGAGCTCCTGCTGCTGGCCGACGCTCGCGGCGGTGTTGTCGATGTCCTGGCGGAAGTAGCCGACGCGGAGCTGGACGTAGAACTGGCGGTGCGGCGCGTAGGTGGCGCCGACGTTCAGCCACTGCTCGCGATAACGCGGGTCCATCGCGTCGTCGAGCTGGCGCTGGGTGCCCGCCCACCACGCGCCGGCGCCGAACGCGCGCGCGATCGCGACGTCGACGCCCGCGCCGCCGAACAGGACGTCGTTCTGGTAGTCGGCGTACGCCGACGACAGCGCGCGGTCCTGGGCCCGGTTCCACATGTACGTCGCGTTGGCGAACGCGCGGACGCGTCCGACCTCGTAGCGCGCGCCGGCGCGGGCGATCCAGCCGGTGAGCAGGCGATCCTCGTCGGAGTTGGTCTTGGCGTCACCCTCGAGCCACGCGCCCGACGCCTGCGCCGTCAGCCCGCCCGCCTCGTAGCGCGCCGAGCCCATCACCGTCTGGAAGTGGACCGCCGCGCTCGGCTGGCCGAACGACGAGTTGAGCAGGCTCGCCGCGTAGAAGCGCGTGCTGCCGCCGGAGGTCCCGTCGATGAGGAAGCTGTTGGTGTGGGCCAGCGGGTTGGCCGCCGCGTACGACACGCCGAGCGTCAGCCCGGGCGCGGGCGCGTACTTGACGATGACGCCCTGGCCGAAGAACGCGCCGCCCCACAGGCCGATGTTGCGGGTGTAGCGATCGCGGTAGAAGAGCCCGCCGGCGTGCGCCGAGCCGAACACCGCGGTCGCCTCGTCGAAGACCACGCCCGCGTCGGCGCGGAAGCCGGCGCGCTCGTAGCGCACCCACTGCTCGAGCGCGCCCCACCCCGCCGTTCCCTCCCACACGCCCGAGCCGTTCTCGTTGCCGAGGCTGCGCTCGTACTCGACCTTGAACGAGACGCCGTGGCCGATCGTCCCGGTGACGCCGACCCGGCTGATCGCGACGGTCACGGCCTCGTCGCGCTGCTCCGACTCGAAGTTGCGGTTGCGCTCGACGTTGTACATGACGCCGCCGGCGACGCCGAGGAGCGGATGGATGTCGAGGCCGTCGTCCTCCTGCGCCGCCGCGGGCGCGGCCGAGGCCAGCATCACGGCGCCGAGCGCGGCCGCGGATCTCGCGGCGGGCGTCATCGGGCGAGCTCCTCGAGGATGATCGCCATCCCGCGCTCGGAGCGGATCGAGCCGAGGTGCGCGGCGAGGATCCCCTTCCAGAAGTACGCCGACCAGTCGAAGCTGTCGGTCGCGATCGCGCGGTTCTCGACGCAGCCCGGCATGTCGAGCGTCATCGAGCGAGCGTTCAGGAACCCGTCGAGGCCGATCCCGCCCTCCGGCGGATCCTCCATGTAGACGTTCGTGTACTTCACCGCGTTGCCGCCGCACGCGCCGCGCCGGCCGAACGCGAAGTCGCCGTCCGCGCACGCGGTCGAGAACAGGTCCTTCCAGCCGTTCAGGGGATCGGTGAAGTACGTGGGCACGTACGCGAGCAGGCTCCCGTACTCGCAGGTCGCCCAGCCGCGCATCGAGGGGCGCGCCGAGTCGCAGTAGCCCGGCGGCTCGCCGCTGGATCCCTGATCGTAGGTGAGGACGCCGTGGTGCCCGGCCGAGCCGAAGATCACGTGCGACGTGTACTGGAACGGGTTGGGCGCGGTCGCGCCGGTCTCACGCGACGCCAGCCACATCCGGCGCAGGGCGTCGTACGCGGCCGTGCCGCCGAACGAGTGCGTGATGATCGCGATCCGCTTCTCGGTGCGTCCCTCGTCGGCGAGGTTCTCCTCGATCACGGCGGTGAAGAGCGCCTGCAGCATCGGCACCGCCCAGCCATGGCTCAGGTTGCGCGCCGGGTTGAGCTGGGCCTCGAAGGCCGCGACCTGATCGGAGCGCGCGTCGAACGCGATCACGCGGTGGCCCGCCGCGACCAGCCGCGAGACGAGCTGCGCGCGCGCGGGTTGCGGCGTGAACTTGAGGCCGTTGGCGGCGGTGACGGTGCCGTCGGGATCGAGATCCGACGGGTCGTACTCGAACTCCTCCCAGGTGTGCGGCCGCACCGAGTTGCCGTGCACCAGGATCACCACCGGCTTGCCCTTGTCCTCGGCCGGCGTCACGTACGCCTTGGCCGCGCACGGGTACCCCGAGATGCGCGCGACGTCACCGTCGGGCAGGAGCGCGGTGTCGACCACGTTGTCGACGCCGAAGGTCGGGTTGACGGTCTTGTCCTGCCAGAAGAAGTCGTTGTTGCCGCGCGTCGCGGCGTCGTAACCGAACGTGCCGTTCCCGGGATCGAACGGCAGCG
The DNA here is from genome assembly GCA_019912685.1 of Kofleriaceae bacterium. GTDB lineage: Bacteria > Myxococcota_A > Polyangia > Haliangiales > Haliangiaceae > UBA2376. The sequence continues at coordinate 3,634 of JAIOII010001038.1, read as the reverse complement.
GGTTCGCCTTGTCGTAGTAGAGGTCGCGCGTCGTGCAGCCCGGGTGCGCGGCGAGGTCGTCGCGGTAGTACTGGTTGTAGGCGCTCGTCGCGATGTCGGCGTCGCCGGCGTTCGCGGGATCCATCATCGCCGGGTCCGCGACCGGCCACGTCTCGATCGAGACGCCGGCGGCCTCGGCGTCGGCGATCTTGGCCGCGATCGTGGCGCGGCACGCCGACAGATCGGTCCCGCTGTCCGGCGTGTCGGCCACGTCGTCGCTGCCGCATCCCATCGCGAAGAGCGCCAGTCCCAGCGCGGTCGTCCACCCATGCTCGTGCGTCATCGAAGTACCTCCTGGTGTCGCCCGCCACAGCAACCCGCGTACCGTTCGCAGGCGCGCGCGACCTCTCGCGCGCGCCGCGGGCGGCGTTGGCCACGTCCCACGGATCGACGGGCGCGGCCTGTTGTGCGCCGCACACGGCGCATGCGCTGGCTACCGATCGAGGTACGGCGCGAAGGCGTCGAAGACGACCTGCGCGTGGACGAGGTGGCCATGGCGAGCGAGCTGCGGCGTGAGCACACCCGGCAGCGTCGACGGCAGCTCGAAGCCCGCGACGAGATCCGCCCCCTGGAGCCCGCCGGTGTTCGGGTTGCCGCTGTCGACGATGTCCTGGTTCGCCCAGATCCCGACGTAGTAGATGCGGCGGGTGCCGTCGTCGGCGCTGGTCACGCGCGCGTACGGGCGTCCGCCGGGCAGCGTGCCGGTCGCGGGCACCATCATCTGCGCGGTCGACGAGGCGCCGTAGGGCGTGGCGTCCTCGACGCCGGCCCACTGCAGGCTGGCGGCGACGAACGCACCCGACGAGCTGAACTCCGGCTCGTAGAGCGCGCCGTCGCCGGTGCCGTACATCGCGCCGCCGAGGCAGACCACGGTGCCGATCGCCGGGAAGCGTTCGTCCTCGGCGTGGAAGGCGCCGTCGCGGCCGAGGCCGCGCAGGTAGCCGTTCACCATGCCGCAGCCGAGCGAGTGCGCGACGACGTCGACGCGCTCGACGCCGAGGTACGTGCGCACGGCCTCGATGAAGCCGCGCACGTCGTCGATGTTGTTGCGGTACGGCGTCGGCAGCTCCGCCGTCGAGATGCTCTGCCCCAGGTACGACGGCGCCCACAGCTCGGCGTCGGTGTAGCCGGCGGCGCGCAGCTTGTCGGCGATGTGCCGCATCCCGAAGCGGTCGTCGAGCGTGCTCACCCCGTTGCCGTGCAGGAGCACCACCGGCCGGTGCGTGAGGGCGGCGCGGTTGCCGGCGCAGCCGCGGGTGACGTCGCCGCCGAACCCGATGATCGGCATGCCGGCGCCCGATCCGCCGGAGTCCACGAGCACCGGGAAGTCTCCCGGAAAGCCGTTGCGCGGCGCGCCCGCGCCGTCGCCGGTGCAGTCGACCGGCGCCGGGCCGTCGCCGTCGCCGCCGCGGCCGTCGACGCAGCAGTCGTCCCCGACGGCACCGTCGTCATCGCCGTCGTCGTCGGCGCCGTCGTCGCCGCCGAAGCCTGCCGCCGCACATCCGGGCAGCGCGAACCAGATCACGAACAAGAGCCGAGCACATCGCCTCGTCGTCATGGCGTCCCTCCTGCGGCCGGCGCATCGCATCGTTCGTGCCACATCGAAGAAACCTCGGGTTCGCGCCACTTGACGCGCACGGTCATCGCCCCGACGTCGGGTCGCGCCAACAGGCGCGCGAGGATCAACGGAGGCCGTGCTTGCGCAGGAGCGTGAGCAGGTACGGCCGATCCATCTTCGCGCGCCGCGCCGCCTCGGACGCGTTGCCGCGGCACTCGGCGATCATCTGGCTCAGGTACTTCAGCTCGAACTCGACGAGCGCCTGCGTGCGCGCGTCGCGGTACGGCAGGAGCGGCGTCGAGGACGGGCCGCCGTCGACCGACAGCGCGCGGCCGTCCTCGAGGCGCAGCTGACCCACGACCAGCGCCGCCTCGACGACGTTGCGCAGCTCGCGGACGTTGCCGCTCCACACGTGGTGGCGCAGGGCCGGGATCGCGGTCGCGATCGGGTTCTCGCCGGGGATGCCGGTGATCCGCTCGACGAAGTGCTGGACCAGCGGCTCGATGTCCTCGGGCCGTTCGCGCAAGGGCGGCACCACCACGCGCGCGACCGCCAGGCGGTAGTAGAGGTCGGCGCGGAACCGGCCCTCGTTGACCGCCGCACGCAGGTCGCGGTGCGTCGCCGCCAGCACGCGCACGTCGACCTCGACCTCCTCGCTGCCGCCGACGCGGCAGAACCGCCGGCGCTCGAGCACGCCGAGGAGCGCCGGCTGGAGCTCGAGCGGGAGCTCGCCGATCTCGTCGAGCAGGAGGGTCCCGCCGTGCGCGCGCTCGAACGCGCCGAGCCGCCGCATCTCGGCGCCGGTGAACGACCCCTTCTCGTGGCCGAGGAGCTGCGACTCGATCAGGTTCGCCGGCATCGAGCCGCAGTCGAGGACGACGAAGGGAGCGTCGCGGCGCACGCCGTTGGCGTGGATCGCGCGCGCGACCACCTCCTTGCCGACGCCGGTCTCGCCCTCGATCAACACCGACGACGTGACGCCGGCGAGCCGGCGCACGAGCTTCGAGACCTCGAGCAGCGCCTCGCTCCGCCCGATGAGCTCCGGCACCGCCAGCGACGGATCGCTGGCAGGCAGCTCGACCTCGCCGGCGTCCTCGATCGCGATCGTCGTCGCGCCCGCGCGCAGCCGCGTCCCGGCCGGCACGACGGCGCGCTCGATCCGCACGTCGCCCAGGAAGGTGCCGTTGCGGCTGCGGAGATCCTCGACGCGGATGCCGTCGGTGGTCCGGCGCAGCTCGAGGTGGTAGCGGCTGATCAACGGATCGCCGAGCACGACCGAGTTGCCGGGCGCGCTGCCGATCGTCAGCGCCGAGCCGTCATCCGGCGTGTAGACGACCTCGCCTTCGGACCCGCCGAGCACCCGCACGCGGAGGCGCTGCACGATCCGCGAGGGGCGAGCCTGTTGCCGGGTCCGCTGTCGGGCTTCCACGCGCGCAGTGTAACGAACTCGTTTCGACGAAAGAACGTGGTCTCGATCCAACACCGTCTGTCGACCGGTGTTGGATGGAGCCAACACACCGGCCGCACGTCAGCGCGGCGGCGCCTCGGCGGGAACGGTCTCGGCTTCGGCGCGCAGCGTCGGATCGTGGCGGCGGCGCGCGGTCGCGAGGAGCGACGACTCCTGCGCGAGGTTGGCCGCGGTGCTCACGAAGACACGCGTGGTCGATGGCTTGCGGCGGCGGCTGGCCTCGTGGAGGAGGTTGAGCGCCATCTGGTTGGCGAGGCCGAGCCGGTAGATGTCGTCGTGCTCGAGCGCTGCGCCGGGATGGGCGGCGAGGAACGCGCGCGTCTCGTCGAGGCACGCCGTCGCGAGCGCGCGCAGCTCGGACTCGGGCGGCTCCGACATCGGCGCGGGCACGGGCGATGCCCCGCCCTGCTCCACGACCGGCGGCCCCGCGGCCGCGCCGATGTCGGAGCCGCCCGAGTCCGAGCTGCGCGCGCTCGCGACGGCGTGCCTCGACGAGACGCGCGCGTTCCTCGCCGCCCATCCCGGCGCAGCGCTCGAGCACGACGACATCTACCGGCTCGGCCTCGCCA
>JAIOII010001037.1 GCA_019912685.1 Kofleriaceae bacterium | reverse complement strand
CGCGTGGCGAGCGGCGAGCGCGGCGGCCGGCGCGATGGTCGCTGTCGCTGGTGCCGCAACCCGTGGGTGCTGGGAGGCGGCGGCGTGGTCGCGGCCGCGCTCATCACCGGCACCGCGCTCCTCCTCACGCGTGACGACCCGGCGCCGATCGTCACGATCGATCCCGGCGACTTCACCGACTGAAATCGGCCGACACCGTCTCCTCGCCGCCTGCCGGCACGACCACGTCGAACCGCTTCCGGATCTCCGGCTCGTCCTCGGTCGCCGGGAAGACGACCTCGATGCGGTGGGGCCCGGCGGGGACGTCCCACGTCCGCGGCGCCTGCCCGGGCAGCTTCTTGCCGTCGACGTACACCTCGCCCCAGGGCACCGCGCCGACCTTCAGCTTGCCCGTCGCCTTCGCGACCACGCCGGCGTCGATCGTCACCCGCGCGCCAGCGTCGGGCGCCGGCCTCCGGGCATCGGCCGCGCGGGCGTCGACGTCGGCCTCTCGCGCATCCGCGACGGGCGCGTCCGGCACCGCCGCGTCGACCACCACGTCTGCGTCCACCTCGACGGCCGCGTCCACCACGACCGCGCTCGGCGCTCGTCCCGTCGCGATCCACCAGATCGCCACCGCCGCGATCCCGAGCACCACCAGCGCCGCCACCACCCACGCCCTGGTCGCGGGCGTCTCCGTCGACGTGGTCGTCGACGTGGTCGTCGACGTGGTCGTGGACCTTGACGGCGACGGCGACGGCGACGGCGACGGGGACGGGGACGTGGACGTGGACGCAGATGGAGACGCCGACGCCGGCGTCCTCGCCGCCGGCGGCGACACCTTCGTCCTCGGCTCGTCGTCGTCCTCGATGATGGCCTGCAGCGGGACGAGCGGCGTCGCCCGGCTCAGCACCCGCTCGAAGTCGACGCTCGTCGCGAAGGTCGCCTCCCGGATCGTCGGCTTCCGCTTCCCCTTCGCGCGCTCCATCACCTTCGTCGACGGTGCGCCGCCTCCGTCTCCGTCTCCCTCCGTCGCCGGCGGCGGCGTCGCCTCCGTCGCGCCTCCCTCGCGCTCGTCTCCGTCGAGCGCGCGCGTCTCGACGTCCTCTCGGCCGAGCGGCGGACAGTACTTCGCGACCACGGCGGCGACGTCTCTCGCGCCCGGCACCGGCTCCAGGGCGTAGAGCGCGCGGTTGAGCGCGCTCAGCAGCTCCCCGGCGTCGTGCCACCGCTTCGCCTCCTCGCGCTCGAGGCACCGCAGCACGATCGCGTCCACCGCCTCCGGCACCCGCGGCCCCGTCCGCCTCCGCGCGCTCGGCGGCTCCACCTCCGCGCTCGCGACCGCCGCCAGCGTCTCCTCGGACGTCGCGCGCGCGAACAGCCGCTCGCCGACGAGCATCTCCCACAGGAGCACGCCGAGGGAGAACAGATCGCTCTGTCCGGTGAGCGGACGGCGCGCGACCTGCTCGGGCGACATGTACGGGAACGAGCCGGTCGGCATGCCCTCGTCCGCGACGCTCTCGCCGCCGCCGTACGCCACCGCGATCCCGAAGTCGACGAGCTTCACCTCGCCGTCGCGCGACAGCATCACGTTGCGCGGCGAGAGATCGCGGTGGATCACCCCCGCGCCCTTCCGGTGCGCGTAGTCGAGGCCCTTGGCGAGCTCCGCGCCGACATGGAGCGCGAGCCCGGGATCGAACGCCTGGCCCCTGCGCGCCATCGCCTCGCTCAGGCGCCAGAGCGTCGGTCCGTCGATGTACTCCATCGCGATGAAGTACGTGTCGTCGATCACGCCGAGCTCGTAGAGCGGCACGATGTTGCCGTGCGCGAGGCCGACCAGGGTCTTCGCCTCGGCGACGAACAGATCGACGAAGTGCCGCTGCCCGGTGAGGGACGGATGGATCTGCTTGATGACGAGCTGCTTCTCGAAGCCGCCAGGGCCGATGATCTTGCCGAGGAAGATCTCCGCCATCCCTCCCGTCGCCAGCTTCTCGGTCAGGTAGTACTTGCCGAACGTCGTCGGCAGCTCGGTCATCTGGCGCTCATTGTATCATGCGCGTGGTGGCAGCCTCCCGCTCGGCCCTCGCGCTCGCCGTCCTCGCGGCATGCGGAGGCGATGCGCCGGCCGTCCGCCTCGCGCCGGTCGGGGCGGGGCCGTGCGGTCGCTCCGCCGAGGCGCGCTCGCTGCTCGTGACGCCGCTGGGCGACTTCCGCG
>JAIOII010001036.1 GCA_019912685.1 Kofleriaceae bacterium | reverse complement strand
CCGGCGGCAGCGCGCGCGTCCTGTTCCAGTGCCACGCGTTCGACGGCGGGCTCTGCACGATCGACGACGAGGGCGACAACCGGCAGACGCTCCACGCGAGCGGCTTCGTGCCGCACGGCCTCGGCGACGGATCGATCCTGTTCCACACGGCGAGCTATCGCGTCGCGCGCCGCAGCTCGTCGGGCAACGTCGCGGACCTCGGCGACGGCGCGTTCGCACGGCCTCACCCCGACGGCCGCATCCTGTTCCAGTGCGCGGGCCTGGGCGGCGGCCTGTGCGTGATGGACGCCGACGGCTCGAACCGGAGCACGGTGAAGGCGACCGGCCGCGTGCCCGACGTCGACGCGTCGGGCCGCATCCTCTTCCACAGCGACGACTACCATGTGTGGCGCCGCGACGCGGACGGCGACGAGACCGACCTCGGGCCGGGCGCGTTCGCCACGTGGAGCGACGACGGCCGCGTCGTGTTCCAGTGCACCGGCCTGGACGGCGGCCTCTGCCGCATGGACGCCGACGGCTCGAGCCGCGAGACGCTCGCGGCGACGGGCCGCGTGCCCGACGAGGCCGGCGGCCGCGTCGTGTTCCACAGCGAGAGCTACCAGGTGACGATCCGCACCGGCGCGAGCACGTCGCCGCTCGGCGCCGGCGCCAACGCCGTCTTCTGGTAGCAGATGCGCCCTTCGACTCCCCTTCGGGTCGCTCAGGGCGAACGGATCAGCCGGGAAGGTCGGGCGGGCGGCCGTGCTTCTCCTCGTGCACGATCTCGATCGCCTCGCGGGCGAGGCGGAGGACGAGCGGGCCGAGGATGATGCCCGACGGGCCGACGAGGGCGAGGCCGCCGAACATCGAGATCATGATGAGGTGGGCGGGCAGGTCGAGCTTGCCCCACTTCGCGATGTAGGGGCGGATGAGGTTGTCGAGCGTGCCGATCACGGCGACGCCGACGATCGCGAGCCCGATCGCCGCGTCGGTGCGGCCGGTGAGCGCCAGGCCGATCGCGACGGGCACCCACACGAGGGCGGTGCCGATCGACGGGACCACCGAGGCGGCCAGGGTGAGCAGGCCGAGGACGAACGGCTCGGGCACGCCGATGACGAGGTACGCGATCGTCGCGACGATCGCCTGCGCGAGGCCGGCGCCGCCGACGCCGATGAAGAGGCCGCGCCCGGTCTCGAGGAACGCGTGGCCGAACCGCTTGAGCGTGCTCGGCGCGAGCGGCGAGTGGCGCTCGAGCCAGTGATAGGCCGCGGGGCCGTCGGCGAGGACCACGTACGTGCTCGTGATGAAGATGAAGAGGCCGATCACCGCCTTGGCGGCGGCCGCGAACACCATGGTCAGGACGCCCCACGCGCGGTTGCCGTGCTCCATCACGAGGGAGAGCGGGTTCGGGGGCGGCTTGTCGCCGTCCGGCGCGGCCCCGCCGTTGGTCACGAGCTGCTCGAACATCGTGCGCAGCTCGGGGGACTCAGAGAGGCGCTCGGCCAGATCGATCGCCTCGCCGAGCAGGCTGATCGCGACGAGCGCGAGCGGTACCAGGATCACCGCGACGAGCAAGACGGTCAGGAGCGCCGCGGCGCGCTGCTTGCGGCCGGTGAGCCTGGTGAGGCCCGGGACCATCTTGTGCAGGAGGTCGCCGACCCAGATCGCCAGGACGAGCGCCATCCAGAACGGGGCGAGCACCAGCGCCGCCGCGATGCACAGGACGACGAGGACGACGCGGGGGAGGGGCGGCGGCCGCTGTTCGCTCACTTCGTGAGCTTACGGTACTCGTTGATGTGGCGGATGGCGGCCCGCGAATCTCCGCTCTGATCGAAGAGCGTCGCGAGGTTGTAGTGGGCCTCCGCCAGGCCGGGATCGAGCTCGAGGGCGCGACCGTAGAGGTAGATCGCGTCCTGCTCGCGACCTGCGTCCTGGGCGACCACGCCGAGGTTGTACACGGCGGTCGCGTCGGCCGGATCGAGCTTGAGGGCGGTGGAGAAGCAGTCGGTCGCCGCCTCGGGCTCGCCGCCCTCCGCGTGGAGTCGCCCGAGGTTGATCCAGGCCTCGACGCAGTCGGGGCGCAGGCGCAGGCTGCGGCGGTAGGCGTCGATCGCCGCGGGCGGATCCGCCTCCTCGAGCGCCAGCGCACGCTCGAACCAGTCGTCGGCGGTGAGGGCCGGCGCCGGCGCCGGCGGCTCGACCGGACGTGCCGGCAGATCGTGCACCTCGCCGGCGGGTGGCGGCGAGGTGCACGATCTGCCG
>JAIOII010001035.1 GCA_019912685.1 Kofleriaceae bacterium | reverse complement strand
CTCGAGCTCGTCGCACAGCGCGGTCATCGACGGAAAGCGCGCGTCGGGTTCGCGCGCGAGCCCGCGGTCGATCGCCGCCAGCAACCACCCCGGCGCGCCCGACGGACGCGGCCGCCGCGGGCCCTGCTCCTCGAACGGGTGCTCGCCGAAGATCGTCTCGTACAGCGCGACGCAGAAGGAGAACTGATCGCTCCTGGCCGTCGCCGGGCGCCGCGCATGCTGCTCGGGCGCCATGTAGCGCGGCGTGCCGATGTACGCGCCCACGCCGGTGAGCGTCGAGCCGAGGATGCCGCCGCCCGGCGTCACCGGCGCGATCGCGTCCGCGCCCGGCGTCTCGCCCCGATCGTCGACGGTGGTCGCGGTGGACGCGTCGGTCTCGACGGGCGCCGCGGCCTCACCGCCGCCGTCGCGCGCGTCGCGCTGACGCGCGAGCCCGAAGTCCCCGATGCGCGCGCGTCCGTCCCTGCCGACCAGGATGTTCGACGGCTTCACGTCGCGGTGGACGAGGTCCTTCGCGTGCGCCGCCGCGAGGCCGCGCCCGGCCTGCACGAACAGGGGCAGGACCTCGCGCCACGGCCGCTTGCCGGGCTCGTGGTCGAGGCTCGTGCCGTCGACGAGCTCCATCGCGATGAACACGCGCTCGCCGTCGGTGCCGACCTCGTACACGGCGACGACGTTGGGGTGCTGGAGCTGGGCGAGCGCCTGCGCCTCGCGCAGGAACCGCATCGAGCGGTTCGCGTCGGGCTCGTGGATGAGCTTGAGCGCGACGGCGCGGGCGAGGTCGGGGTCACGCGCCTCGTACACGGCGCCCATGCCGCCCTGCCCGAGCAGCCGCACGATCTCGAAGCGGTCGACGGTCTGCCCGGGTCGCATCGGCTCGCGCGCGCTCAGCGCCTGGAGAACAGCCCCGACGGGTGGCTCGTCGCCGGCGCCAGCGCGCGCGGATGCACGGTGTGGAGCGCGCTGTCGTAGATCCACAGCCCGCGCTCGAGCACGTTGACCCAGCGCTCGAAGGCGGCGGCGAAGCTCGCGTCGATGACGACGAAGTCGGCCGAGCTGACCATCGTGATGAGCTGCCCGCGCGTGCCCGCGGGTCCGGGATCCATGTCGAGGAACGTGCGCTCGCCCTCGCGCCGCACCGGACCGGCGATGGGGATGCGCCCGGTGCGGTACACGCCGCCCTTCAGCTTGCCGCCGCCGTCGAGCCACTCCTTCTTGGGCTGGCGCTTGGCGGCGAGCTCCTGCTCTTCCTTCCAGCGCTCGACGATGCGCGCGAGCGGGACGAGCGGCGGACAGCCGGGCATCCACGGGAACGCGGGCGCGCCGCCGTCGGTCGCCTGCCCGTCGTGGATCGCGAGCGACGCGCGGAAGTCCGGCGGGAACGCGAGCTTCATCGTCTTCTCGGCGGCGGCGATCGCCTTCTCCGGGGCGCCGGCGTTCAGCGCGAGCGAGGGCGCGCCGGTCGTCGCGACCCACAGCTCGAGGCGGCGCCACAGCTCACCGACGCGCGCCGCATGATCGACGGGCGGCGCGCGTC
>JAIOII010001034.1 GCA_019912685.1 Kofleriaceae bacterium | reverse complement strand
GCCCTCGACGAGGCGCGGGTCAAGACCAACCGCGCGATCGTCGAGCGCGAGCTCGCGGGCGAGCGGGCGGCGCGGCTCGGCAAGCGCGCCCTGCGCCTCGTCATCATCCTCGCGCTCACCGCGGCGGCGATCTTCCTCGCGTGGTGGCTGCGCCTGCGCGGCGGCATGCGCCTCGACATCAAGGTGATCGGCGTCGGCGCGCCGGCGTTCTTCATCGTCTACTACACCCTGATCGGCGTGCTCGGCGAGCGCTTCAGCCCGTCGCTCCTGCCGGCGCGCGGCCACATCGCGTGGGAGCTGTTCAAGTACGGCGCGATCGGCTCGGCCGTGCACATCGCGGTCGGCTGGCTCGCGCTGCGCCGGCGCATGGTCCTCTCCGAGCGGCTGGCCGCGGCCAACGGCATCGCCTGGCTCGGCCTCATGTTCGCGATGGTGCCGGCGGGCATGTTCTGGGCGTTCTTCCCGGCGCCGTACGTCGAGGTGCCGGGCCCGCGCCTCCTCGTCTTCATCCCGGCCGTGAAGGTCGCGATCGCCTGCTACACCGTCGCGGTCGCGCTCTCGCTCCTGCTCGAGGTGATCGTCTTCTTCTCGCGCGCGATCGATCCGCGCGTGCGCGTCATCCGCCTCGAGCGCGCGATCGAGAAGGCGCGCGCGCAGGCCGACCGAGCCGGGCCGACCGGCGGCGACAGTCGGTGATTGACCGGCAACGCCTCGTGGCGCACCCTGGAGGTGGATGCGCGGTCTCCATCCCCTCCTCGCGCTGGCCGTCGCCGGCGCCTGCGCCAACGCGGACGGATCCGGTCAGGCCGACGGCGGCACCGGCGGTGACGGCGGCGGCAGCGGCGGCGACGCGACCTCGTGCGGCGACGCCTGCGACGAGGACGGCGACGGCGTGCCCGACAGCGCCGACCAGTGCCCGGCGACGCCCGACGGCGCGGTCGTGAACCAGGTCGGGTGCTCGGACGGCCAGGTCTCGCCGACGCTCGAGCCGGACTTCCCGCCGTTCGGCCTCACGTGGACGCCGACGGGCGACCTCGGGCGGGCCGGCGGCCTGACGTGGACGTACACGGGGATCGATCGCGCCGATCGCTTCCACATCTACTGGGTGATCTGCGACGACCCGGCGACGCCGTGCGGCGTCTCCCTCGACGGCCCGATCGACGTCGCCGGCGAGGGCTGGCAGTACTCGACCCTGTCGGCGCCCGGCGCCGGCCGCGTCATCTTCGACAGCGCGCCCAGCCTTCGCCTCGCCGACGGCAGCTCCGTGGCGCTCGACGGCCGGCTCGTCGTGACGCTCGTCGGCGCCGACGACCTGCCCATCCCGTTCGACACCGTCGGCGGCCTCGGCGTGCCGGCCCGCAGCGCCACCCATGGCGCCGAGCTCCCCGGCACCGGCTTCACGGTGTCGGCGATCATCGAGGTGCGCGACGCGTCGGGGCTGTGGGCCCCGTACCTCGACTACTACGACGCCGCGGCGACCGCCGAGGGCGGCACGACGGCGGTGTCGTTCGGCGCGTCGTTCTACAGCGAGTGAGCGCCGGGCGGCGTCAGGTGAGGTCGATCATCGACCAGCCGTCGTAGAGGTAGCCGCCGCGCCAGCACGAGGGCGAGACGTTCTTGCCGAGCGCCGCCGGGCGCCAGCGGCGGCCGCCGTCGGTCGAGACCTCGACCCGGGTGATGGTCGCGCGCGGGTCGCCGGCGATCGCGTAGCCCGAGACGGTGACGGGGCCGCGCAGCGCGAGGCCGCTCGCCGGCGTGCAGATGACGGCGTTGGTCCGGAGCTCGTAGATCGGGCCCTGGTCGATGCCGCCCTCGCCGTCGCGCCAGTGGTGGTTGCGCAGGAAGAACGGGTTGTGCGACGGGCGCGTCGCGACGAGGATGCGCGCCAGCCACTTCACGCTGCGCGCGCCGATGAAGCCGGGGACGATCGCGCGCACGGGGAAGCCGTGGCGCGGGGTGAGCGGCCGGTCGTTCATCTCGAACGCGAGCAGGACCGGCGGCGCGTCCCGGTCGTAGATGCGCGTGATCGGGATCGAGCCGCCGAAGCGGCCGTCGACGCCGGTGTCGTGACCCTCGAGCCACACGTGCGCGGCGTCGTTCTTGACGCCGATCTCCTCGAGCACGTCGACGAGCCGCACGCCGGTCCAGCGCGCGTTGCCGATCGCGCCGCCGGTCCACAGGACGGGGTCCTCGATCGGCTGGACCGCGTGGTGCTCGCGGCGGCGGTTGCCGGCGCAGACCAGCGTGGCCTCGACCGTGGTGCGCGGCATCGAGCGCAGCCGCGCGAGCGTGAGCGGGCGGGTGGTCGTGATGTGGCCGAAGATCTCGACCGCGTAGCGCGCGGGCTCGTCGAACACCGGCACGCGGCCGTGGTTGAGGACGAAGAAGTCGGGCTCGGGCGTGATCCAGCTCCGCACGATGCGCTCGAGGCGCCCCTCGCCGCAGAACGGATCCGCGAGCCGTTCGATCAGGTGATGGTCGGGTGGCGATCCGCGGTCGTGCAGCTCGTCTGGCGCGACGATCGAGCCCGCGCGCCGTATGCCGCAGCCGCTCGCGAGCGCGAGCGCACCACCGAGCCCGAGCTGCAAGACCTCACGTCGGTCCGGGTTCCACATGCGGTGACGGGTTCGTGCACCGCATGTGCCAGCCCCGTGGTGATCGCGCTCACGCGACGTGCGCCGGCGCGCTGTACGGCTCGGGGCCGGCGACGTGGCCGGGCTGGTCCTCGACGCGGCGGCACCACGCCGCGACGTTCGGCGTGTCGGCGAGGTCGATGCCGACGTCGCCGGCGAGGTGCGCGTACGCATAGACCGCGATGTCGGCGAGCGAGTAGCGCTCGCCGAGGAGGAAGGGCCGATCGCGCAGCGCGAGGTCGAGCTCGGCGAGCGAGCGCCGGCCCTGCGCGATGCGGCGCGCGGTCTCGTCGGCGCGATCGCGGTCGCGGCCGGTGAGGCGCCAGAAGCGGGCGCTGCCGATCACGGGCTCGATCGCGTTCTGCTCGAACGAGAGCCACGCGATCGCGCGCGTCTCGTCGAGCGGGGTCGCCGGCGCGAGGCGCGTGCCGCGCGTGACGTGCCAGAGGATCGCGTTCGACTCGACGAGGTTCGTGCCGTCGTCGAGCTCGAGGACGGGCACCCGCCCGCCGGGGTTGCGCGCGAGGAAGTCGGGGCGCTGCGCCTCGCCGCGGAAGATCTCGACCTCGACGCGCTCGTAGGGGAGAGCGAGCTGACGGAGCGCGAGCTCGACCTTGTAGCCGTTGGCGGAGCCGCCGTAGGTGAAGAGCCGCAGCTGCATGGAGTAGACGTAGCAGCGGGCGCGCGGGTCGTCTGGCCGTTTCCGGACGTGGCAGCGAGAACGCATCCGTGCGTCGTGGTCGTGGTCGTGGTCGTGGTCGTGGTCGTGGTCGTGGTCGTGGTCGTGGACCTTGACGGCGACGGCGACGTGAACGTGGCCGCTCTCCCGTGGACGTCAGCCGCGGGAGCTAGACCATCTTCGTCAGCATCGCGACCACGCCTTCCAGGAGCCGGAGCCCGCGTTGGTACCGCTCCATGCTGATGAGCTTGCGCAGCTTCAACACATCTAGCGATGCGGCGCACTCCATGGCCTCGCCTCGCGCGATCTTGTACCGACTCGCGCTGTCCGCCTCGGACCAGCGGCCAGCGCCCTCGGCGATGTTGCGAACCACGGACTCAGCGGACCGCGTCAGCTGGTCAGCACGGTCGCCATTGCCGCGCGGGAGATCGTCGACGACCTCGTAGGCGAGCGACAGGAACTCGATGGCGCGCTGGTACACGTCAAGACGTTGAAAGCTCAGCATGGCGAGACGTATCGGCGTGCCCGGCTGCCGGTTGCCTGTCGTCAACGGTGCCGGCCATGTTCACGTCGCCGTCGCCGTCAAGGTCCACGACCACGACCACGTCCACCGCCACGTCCACGTTTGCGTTCGGATACTTAGCGCTTGCGGAGCGGCAAGGGCGCCGTGGAGTCGCCGGCGACGTGGGTGCGGAGGGCGGCGGCGTCGTGGTCGCACTCGCTGCCCTTGTCGGCGGTGATCTGCGCGCGCATCGCGTTGGTGTGATCGATCCAGGCGGCGCGGACCTCGGGGTCGATGGCGTGGGCCTCGAGCACGTCCTCGAGGATCTTGCGGCGGCGGTCGAACTGGCCGCCGAGGATCGCGTGCCTGGCGTGGGCCTCGCGCATCGTCTTGCCGGTGTACGGGATGCTCGCGCCGAGCATGCGCGCGGCGAGCTCGTACTCCTTCTCGATCAGGCGCGCCTGGTCCTTGCCGGCGAAGTGGAAGCCGATCATCACGTCGGCGAAGACGCGGTCGTAGAAGTCGACGATGACGGCGCGCAGGCGCTCGGGGCCGATCTTGTCGAAGAGTGACGTCATGAGGCGTTGGGCAGGGCGTCGACGTTCGCGACGCGTTCTACCGTGACTTCTACCCCGGTCAGGGCCGCCGTGCCGCTCAGGCGATCGACGAAGCCGGTGTCGGTGACGTCGTTGGCCGAGACGCCGGCGTGGGCGTTGGCGACCTGGGTGCGCGTGCCCGGGCGGCCGTGGCCCCAGCCGTGGGGCAGGCTCACGACGCCGGGCATCATCTCGTCGCTGACCTCGGCCGGGACCGTGACCGAGCCGGCGCGCGACGCGAGCCGGACGTGGTCGCCGTCGGCGATGCCGCGCGCGGCGGCGTCCTGCGGATGGACGAGCAGCGTGCAGCGGGGCTTGCCCTTCACCAGGCGCTCGCTGTTGTGGAGCCAGGAGTTGTTGCTGCGCAGGTGGCGGCGCCCGACGAGCACGAGCGAGCCGTTCGACGCGGCGGCGCGCGCGGTCCACGCGGCGAGCAGCCGGTCGAGGCGCGGCAGGTCGGCGGTGTAGGTCGCGGGCGTGAGCTTCACGCGCTTGTCGCGCGTGTTGAGCCGGCCGGGCAGGCGCGGCTCGAGCGGACCGAGGTCGAGG
>JAIOII010001033.1 GCA_019912685.1 Kofleriaceae bacterium | reverse complement strand
CCTGGAGCCAGCGCGTCCCGTCGATCACCGCGACCCGCCTCGCCGATCCGCGGCCGCGTCCTCGTCGCCGGCTCGCGCGTCGACTACCGCGGCCTCGATCTCGCCACCGGCGCCGAGGCGTGGCGGCGGCCCGGCGGGGCGTCGCTGTCGCCCCCCGCCGTCCTCTCCGGCAAGGACGTGATCCTCGTCCACGACTGCGACGTCGCGGTCGCCGCGCCGCGCGGCCGCGCCGTGCTCGCCTGCTACGACTGGATCGATCCGATCGACATCGCCGCGCGCAAGGCCGGCGCTCTCCACGTCGCCGAGGACGACCTCGGGACGTGCACGTCGCAGGGCGGCGTGTGGCGGCTCGTCAGCACGAACCCGCGCTCGCTCGGCATCGTTCGCGGGTCGTGCCTGTTCGACGCCGACCTGCGCACCGGGGCCGCGACCCGCCTCGCCGATCCGCGGCCGCCCGCCGAGCCGGCGGAGGACGTCGTCGCGGTGATCGACGGGACGCGCTGGCTCCAGGTGATCGCGAACGGGAAGAGCTTCGTCACGAACGGCGTCGGCGCGCCGCGGCTACCCGGCCTCACCGTGCTCGCCGCCGCGCAGCGTGACGCCGGCGGCGCCGCCGTCGTCCGCGCCGACAGCACGCTCGCGAACGACTACCTCGCCGCCTACGAGGGCGCGGACCTCCGCTGGACGTGGCCGCTCCCCGCGCCGCCCGACCCCGCCGGCCGCGGCGGGCCCGTCGGCGTCTCCATCACGGACGACGACATCCTCGTGTTCTTCGACGCCGGACGTGTCGCGCGGTTCACGGCGCCGTGGGCCGGCTCCACACGCAACTAGCCTGTCGGATTCCGCGACACCCCCAAGCGCGCGAGATCACGGCGATCGGCATCGGCACGCCGGCTGCTCTTGCCGGAGACCATGCGTATCACCATCGGTTCCCTCGTCGCGTCCGCGGTCCTCGGCCTCTCGCTCGGCGCGTGCGTCCAGCCGAACGACGGCCCGCACGAGCTCGCGCGCGTCCTGCCGAAGGCCGACGACGTGAAGATCCAGCTGCCCGACTCGGCGGCGCAGAACGCGTTCGCCGTGGGCGACATCGCGACCTGGTACGTCGCCACGCGGGACGTCACGCGTACGCTCAACGGCGGCACCGCGTACGTGCTCATCCTCGTGCACACGATCGTGCTCTTCCCGCCGACGTCGCACGACGGCGCCACGTACGTGTGGGGGCCGCACCACGAGCCCCTCGATCCGGCGGAGTGGCGGCTCTCGGTCACCGAGCTCGCCGACGGCACCTACGACTGGAAGCTCGACGGCCGGAACCTCACCGTCGAGGACGCGGCGTTCGAGACGCTCATCGCGGGCAACGCGAACGGCGACGGCACCGGTGACTTCACGCTCGACTTCGACGCCGCCGAGCGCGTGAACCCGATCGACAACGACGGCCGGGGCCTCGTCGCCGTCGACTACGACATCGGCGCGCGCCGCCTCGACATGACGATCGACAGCGTCGAGGACGTGAACGGCACGCCGACCGACGTCCACTTCGACTACGCGTACGCCGAGGGCGCCGATCGCTCGGGCGACATGGTCTTCACCATCCTCGCCGACACCGACGACCCCGGCACCGCGAAGGAGGAGGCGACGCTCCGCTCGCGCTGGCTCGCGACGGGCGCGGGTCGCGCCGACATCCGCCTGCGCAACGGCGACCTCGACGCCGAGGTGACCGCGTCGGAGTGCTGGAGCACGATGTTCCGCCGCACCTACTACGCCGACAGCGCGGCGTGGCTGCCGACCGAGGGCGACACCGCCGGCTGCGCGTTCGCCGACAGCGACCTTCCTTGATCGCTCACGGCGCCGTC
>JAIOII010001032.1 GCA_019912685.1 Kofleriaceae bacterium | reverse complement strand
GTCACGGTCGGCGTCGCGGTCTCGCGCAACGCGACGTAGCCGCCGCCGGCGAGGAGCGCCGCCAGGAGCGCGACCGTCTGCCAGCGGCCGCTCGACGCGGGCGCGTGCGTGGTCGTCGGCGCGACCGTGACCGGGAGGCCGATCGTGTCGAGGGTCTGGACCGACCCGCTGGCGCGCGCGTCGACCTGCGGCGGCGGCGTCCGCATCGACGGCTGGTTGGCGAGCCGCTCCACGTCCTCGAGCGGCACCTCGCGGTGCGACGCGCGCACGAGCTCGGTCAGGCGCTCGCGGCGCTCGCGGAAGTGCGCGCCCATGAGCCCGCGGATCACCTTGGTCGCGTCGAAGCCCGCCGCGCGGCGCGCCATGTAGCGGGCGAGCGCCGTCGCGAGCTCCCCGGCCGTCTGGTAGCGCTCGGCCGGGTCCGGCGCCAGCGCCGCCATCACGATGGCGTCGACCTCCTCCGTGCAGTCGGCGCCGGCCTGCGACGGCGCCATCAGCTGCGGCGCGGTCACGAGCCGAAGGAGCGCCGCGTCGGACGGAGCGTGGAACGCGGCGCGGCCGGTGAGCAGCTGCCAAAGGACGACCCCGAGCGAGTAGATGTCGGCGCGCTGATCGATGTGGTCGCCGCGCGCCTGCTCGGGCGACATGTACGAGAACTTCCCCTTGATGACACCGGCGCCGGTCAGCTGCAGCTGGGTCGCGACCTTCGCGATGCCGAAGTCGAGCAGCTTGACCATGCCGTCGAACGAGACGAGGACGTTGGACGGGCTCACGTCGCGGTGGACGAGCTGGAGCGGGACGCCGTCGAGGTTGGTCAACGTGTGCGCGTAGTCGAGCGCGTTGGCCAGCTCGCGCACGATCGAGAGCGCGAGCTCGACGGGGAACCGGCCGCCGCTGCTCGCCACGGCGCGCGCGAACCGCCCGAGGGTCTCGCCGTGGACGAACTCCATCGTCATGTACAGGCGATCGCCGAGCTCGCCGGCGTCGAAGGTCTGCACGATGCACGGGTGGTTCAAGAGCGCCGCCGTGCGGACCTCCTCGAGGAACATGTCGCGGAAGCCGGGCCCGTCCCCCTGATCGCGCAGGAGCTTGATCGCGACGATCTTGTCGAACCCGACGGGCCCGACCTGGCGCGCGACATACACGTCCGCCATCCCGCCGCTCGCCCACTTGGCCAGGAGTCGGTAGCGCGAGGCAGGGTCGGCGGTGACGAGGCGCATCCGGGTCAGCCATGAGCACCTCGCGTGCCGCGCCCAAGCGCCTGGAACCACACGCCGCGCCGCCGCGGAACCTTCACTCCGCGCCGCGATCCCCCGTCCGCGCGGCCGCAGCTGACCGAAATCGTGACGAAAACCCCGCGTGCTTCACAAGTGAAGCGTCCGCGTCGGATCCGTTCCATCGCGCGGTTACGAGATCCCGCTTGGAGCCCGGTCGCGCGGAGGGCAGGATCGCCGATCATCGAAGGAGGACGCGATGGATATCTCGTACGCCGAAGCCTTGATCGTGACCGCGTTCGCGGCGTCGCTGCTCCTGGCGCTCGGGCGCGCCGAGCGGCTGTTCTCGATCATCGCGGTGGCGGTGAGCGGCATCGAGGCGCTCATCGTGTTCGACGTCATCACCTTCAAGGTGAAGCCGTTCCGCCTCGACATCGTGTTCCCTGCCCTCCTCGTCGTCGCGGGCCTCGTGTGCTGGTCGCGCCTGTCGACGAAGGGCCAGGTCACGGCGGCGACGATCGTCAGCTTCGTCGGCGCGATCCAGCTCCTGACCGCGCTCCGCGTCTTCGCCTGACGCCGACCTCGCGCACCTGCGCGCGAACCTGTGGCAGGTTACGGCGCATGGCAAAGATCACCGGCATCGGCGGCGTGTTCATCAAGTCGACCGGGGACCACAAGGCGCTCGCGGCCTGGTACGCGAAGCACCTCGGCCTCGCGATGGAGGAGTGGGGTGGCGCGATCCTGAAGTGGCCCGAGGACAAGGCCAACGACGGCGGCATCACCGTCTGGCACGCCGCCGACAAGGCCACCGAGTGGTTCAGCCCGAGCGCGTCGAGCTTCATGATCAACTACCGCGTCGACGACCTCGACGAGCTGCTGGCGCAGCTGCGCCGCGACGGCGTCGAGATCGTGAAGGGCCCCGAGTCGCACGAGAACGGCCACTTCGCCTGGATCCTGGATCCCGACGGCAACAAGGTCGAGCTGTGGCAGCCGATGGCGTGGGACGACAAGAACAAGCAGCCCTGACCGGCGGCAGGATCAGTTGCCACGCAGGCCGGTCGCCCGCATCACGCGCGCGATGGCGAGCGCGAACGCGGCGGTGCGCAGATCGCAGGCGTAGGTCCTCGCGGTCGTCCGCAGGTCGCTCCACGCGCGGCGCATCACCCGGTGCAGCTCCTCGTTCACGCGGGCTTCGTCCCAGTGATACATCTGGATGTTCTGCACCCACTCGAAGTAGCTGACGGTGACCCCGCCGGCGTTGGCGTAGATGTCCGGGACGATCACGACGCCCTTCTTCGCGAGCACCTCGTCGGCGTCCGGGTCACTGGGATGGTTCGCGCCCTCGATGATGTACTTCGCCCGGAGCTCGGCCGCGACGCGCTTGTCGATCACGCCGCCGAGCGCGGCGGGGACCAGCACGTCGCACTCGACCGCGAGCAGCGACTCCGGCGCGAGCTGCTCGCCGCCGGGGAAGCCCTTCAGCGTGCGGTTCTGCTGCATCCACGCGGCGAGGGCCTCGCAGTCGAGCCCGTGCTCGTTCTGCACCGCGCTGTCGATGTCCGACACGGCGATGACCTTGCCGCCGGCCTGCGCGATCAGCCGTGCCGCCCACGAGCCGACGTTGCCGAAGCCCTGCACGGCGAACGTGTGGTTCGCGACCGCGCTGCCGGCGTCCTCGAACAGACACTGGGCGGCCATCAGCACGCCGCGTCCGGTCGCGGCCTCGCGCCCCAGCGAGCCGCCGAGCTCGACCGGCTTGCCGGTGACGACGCCCGGCGACCAGCCGTGGAACTTGGAGTACTCGTCGACGATCCACGCCATGGTCTGCGCGTTCGTGCCCATGTCGGGCGCCGGGATGTCCATCTGCGGACCGATGCAGTCCTGGATCCTCTGCGTGAACTGCCGCGTGAGGCGCTGTTGCTCGCCGAGCGACAGCTGGCGCGGGTCGCAGTTGATGCCGCCCTTCGCGCCGCCGTACGGCAGGTTGACGACCGCGGTCTTCCAGCTCATCAGCGACGCGAGCGCGTTGACCTCGTCGGGATCGACCTCGGGGTGGTAGCGAATACCTCCCTTCATCGGCCCGCGCGCGTTGTCGTGCTGGACGCGAAAGCCCGTGTACGTCGCGAGCGTGCCGTCGTCGCGCGTCAACGTGATCTCGACCTTGATCTCGCGATAAGGCGTGACCAGCTGGCGCTCGGCGGTCGCGTCGATGCCGAGCAGCCGCGCGGCCCGGCCAAAGTTGCGGTTCGTGGCTTCGGTGGCCTTCATGCCTCCCCCTTTCCGCCAGCGTACCAGCCGGGCAATATCGTTTGTGCTCAAACGAACTGCAAAGCGTCGACGCAACCCGCCCGCCCCGCCGTCCACGGCGCTGACCCGCGCCGTCGTGGTAGCCTGCGGGCCGTGAACCTCGACGACGTCCGATCGCTCCCGCTCCGCCTGTCCGGATGGGAGTTCGAGACCGCGCTACCGGCGGTGAAGAAGTACGTGTGCCTGGCCGTGCCGCACACCAGCAACTGGGACGGCGTCCTGCTGATCGCCCTGGCCCGCACCGTCGGCATGAAGATGTCGTTCATGATCAAGAACGACTGGCTGCGCGGGCCGATGGGGACGATCCTCCGCCGGTTCGGCGCGGTCGGCATCGAGCGCAGCCGCTCGACCAACGTCGTGCAGGCGATGATCGACGAGCTGACGCGACGCGACTCGCTCGCCCTGGTGATCCCGCCGGAGGGAACCCGCGGTCGCGCCGACCACTGGAAGTCGGGCTTCTATCACATCGCGCTCGGCGCCAAGGTGCCCGTCGTCCCCGGCTACCTCGACTACCGGCGCAAGCGCGCCGGGCTCGGCGACCCGATCTGGCTGACCGGCGACGTGACCGCCGACATGGACGCGATCCGCGCGTTCTACGAGGACAAGGCGCCGGTCGCCATGTACCCCGACCAGTTCGGCCCGATCCGGCTGCGCGAGGAAGCGAGCACGTAACCGACGCGTGGACTTCGCGGTATCCTCGGGGGCCGTGGTAGAGACGCACACCATCGGGCGGTACCGCGTGCTGTCGACGCTGGGGGCCGGCGCGATGGGAGAGGTGCTG
Source organism: Kofleriaceae bacterium (assembly GCA_019912685.1). Taxonomy (GTDB): domain Bacteria; phylum Myxococcota_A; class Polyangia; order Haliangiales; family Haliangiaceae; genus UBA2376. Next base: position 1,732 of record JAIOII010001032.1, on the reverse strand, counting down.
CGGGCGAGGGATGAACGGCTCGGGCGGGATGTGGCGATCAAGCGGGTCAAGAACGTGTTCGGGGCGATGACGTCGCTCTTTCATGCGCGGTTCGAGGCGGAGGCGCGCGCGCTGGCGGCGCTCGCGCACCCGAGCGTGGTGCAGGTGTTCGATCTCGGGTTCGAGGGCGAGACGCCGTATCTCGTGATGGAGCTCGTCGAGGGGCCGAGCCTTCGCGACGTGCTCGACAAGAGCGGGCCGCTATCGCCGCCGTCGGTGCGCGCGCTCGGGATCCAGCTCGCGCGGGCGCTCGAGGCGGCGCACGCCCGCCGCATCCTGCATCGCGACATCAAGCCGGGCAACGTGCTGCAGGGGCCCGGTGGGATCTGGAAGCTCGCCGACTTCGGGGTCGCGCGCGTGCCCGATTCGGAGATGACGGTGGCGGGATCGTTCATGGGCACGCCGGCGTACGCCGCGCCCGAGGCGCTCATCCGTGGCGAGTACAGCCCGGAGTCGGATGTCTTCAGCCTGGCCGTGATGCTCGTCGAGACGGTCCTCGGCGCGAAGCCGCGGCCGAGCGGGACGCTCGCCGAGATGATCGCGCGGGCCGCGGTGCCGGTCCCGCTCACCGGCGTACCGACGGACCTCGCGGCGACGCTCGCCCCTGCCCTCGCGATCATCCCGACGCAGCGCCCGAGCGCCGGCGCTCTCGCCGAGGCGCTCGCCGGCGGTACGGGGTCGACCGTCGCGCCAGCAGCCGCGGCGGTCAGGCCGGGCTCGGATGCCACGATCGGCGTGCCCGACGCGACGGTCGGTGTTCCGGATCGGACGATCGGTGTCCCCGACCGGACGGTCGGGGTGCCCGACGAGACGGCGATGACGGTGGGCGCGATCCCGGTCGCGCCGCCGGGCCGCAAGCGCGCGGTGTGGCCCTACGTCGTCGGTGGCGCTGCAGCGTTCGCGGCGATGATCGGCATCGCCTCGACATGCTCGGGCGCCGGTGAGAAGCGTGCGAGCACGCCGCGGTTCGAACCTGACACGCTGCCGGAGGAGACCGACGAACACGACGAGCCGCCGTTCGACCCCAGGCAGCCGCAACGGTTCGACATGCCGCGCGACCTCGATCGTCGAGGCGTCGAGGAGTGGCGCAAGGTGGCGGAGGAAGTGAACAAGGGGAAGTACGAGGACGCGATCAGGAAGATCTGGGAGTTCGAGGACCGGTTCGGCGAGAGCCCCGAGTCGGCGCGACTGCGGCGCTTCCTCGAGCAGATGCTCGGCGTCCGACGCGCGTACGACTGACACGTCACGGCCGGGCGCCGAGGTAATCGAGGTCGCGCGCGGCGGCGAAGATCTTCATCGCGAGCGGACCGGCAGCGCTCGCCCCCGAGCCTCCACGCGGGACCACGACCGCCACGGCGATGCGGCCTCGAACGTCGAGCCCGCATTCGAGGGCGCTGGATGGTTCCGCGAACGCCACGAACCAGGAGTGCGGCGGCGCTGGAGCGCCACGCGTGAACCCGAACGGCTCCTCGCCGGCGAAGCCGCTCGCGTCGGCCGTGCCGGTCTTGCCGTAGATGCGAAGACCCCGCGGCTGGGTGAGACGCGCGCCCGTGCCGTCCGTCATGACCTGACGCATGCCCGCGACGATCGGCGCGAGCGCGCGCGGATCGTCGACGATGCGCGTCTCCGCGCATCGGGCGTCCAGCTCCATCGTGGGCGGGCATCGGCGGTACGTGCCACCCGCCGCGATGAC
>JAIOII010001031.1 GCA_019912685.1 Kofleriaceae bacterium | reverse complement strand
GCGCTTCGCCGGTGGCACGCGCGCCCTGCGCTGGCACTTCGCCGGCACGCTCGGGCCGGCTGCCGCCCGCCAGCCGCAGTGCGACACGTTCACGGGGATGCCCGACGCGACGACGTACGGGCTCGCCGAGATGCTCGCGGTCGCGCGCCGCGCCGGCGCCGCCGTCGATCTCGTGACGCCGCTCTCCGACGGCACGCCCGAGGAAGCCGCCGCCATGCTCGCCTACGTCGCCGGCGACGCCGCCATGACCGCCGCGCTCGGCACCGATCGGGCCGGCACCGACTGGGAGACCGCCGGTCGCTGGGCCGCGCGCCGCGACGGCGCCGCGGTTCCGGTCGCGCTCGTCGAGATCGGGAACGAGCCCTACCTCTCGCTCGCCGTCGGGCCGTCGAGCTCGTGCGGTCGCGCCGGCCGCTTCCGGCAGGACGAGCGCTGGGAAGGCGACCGCCGCATCCCGCTCACCGCCGCCGAGTACGCCGCCGAGGTGCGCCGCACCGCCACCGCGCTGCGCGCCGTCGACCCGTCCGTCACCATCGGCGCCGCGGCGATGACGTCGTTCGCCGGCGACGAGGACGTCGCGACCGTCGTCGCCGAGCACGACGCCGCGACCGGCGACGCCTGGAACCCGCGCCTCGTCGCCGACGCCGCCGACAGCTTCGACGCCTTCGTGCTCCACCCGTACGACTTCGCCGGCTCCGACGATCGCGTCCGCCTCGCCGAGCGCGCCCGCGCCGAGGGCCGCCGCCTGCGCGAGCTCGCGCCCGACAAGCGCATCGCCGTCACCGAGCTCGGCACCCTCTTCGACGCCGACTCCATGCTCGGCGCCCTCGTCACCGCCGACTTCACGCGGGTCGCGCTCGAGGAGGACTGGCTCGTGCGCATGCGCCACATCCTCATCGAGGACGATCCGACCGGCCCGTTCGCGACCAGCGCCGCCGTCCTCGGCCCCGACCACCGCCACACGCCCGGCTGGGAAGCGTCGCGCCTCCTCGTCTCGGGCGTCCTCGCCACGCGCGTGCCGACCACGCTCGCAACGACCGCGCCCACCGACGACATCGTCGTTCTGGCGACGCGCAGCACCGACGCCACCGAGCTCGCCGCGCTCGTCATCGATCGCCGCACCGGCGCTGACGCCGTGCCGCTTCCTGCCGCCCTGGCGCTGCCGGCCGGTTGCTGGACCGGCACGGTGACGACGATCGACGCGCCGTTCCTCACGAGCCTCGACGTGACCGTGACGGAGGCGCCCATCGAGGAGGCGGCGGGCGCCGTCGACTTGACGATCGCGCCCACCTCCATCGTGCTCGCCCGCGTGGCATCATGCCCGCATGGCTGACAAGAACCCGCAGGTGCTGCTCGCGCTCGAGGTGTGGATCGCCGCCGCCTGGGCCGATGGCGTCATCAACGAGGCCGAAGAGGCCGGCATGAAGGCGGTGATCAACATCGCCAAGCTCACCGACGACGAGCGCCAGACCGCGATGGGCTGGCTGAAGCAGAAGATCGAGCTCGAGGACATCAACGTCTCGCAGATCCCGCCCGACGAGCGCGTCAACATCTTCGCGGCCGCGCTCGGCGTCGTCGCCATGGACGAGGACGTCGCCGCCACCGAGAAGGCCTTCCTCGAGCGCCTCCAGATCGCGCTGCAGATCGACGACGCCACCGCGTCGTCGGTCCGCAAGCGCGCCGGCGTCTGACCCTGCATCGGGCGGTACCGCTGTTCCGCCGCCGCTGTTCCGGTGTTCGGCCGGAACGCTCCTCATCGCGCGCAACCGCGCGATCGCAGGATCGTGATCCGCTCGCGACCCGTGGTCCGCGCCGTGCAATGCGCGCGCGGCCATGCTGCAAGCCTTCCGTCACCGTTCCCTGACCACGATCGTCGCGGCGGTCTTCCTGTCCACCACCTTCTCGGCGGCGTTCGTCGTGCCGAACCTGGCCCGCGCCGAGGTGATCATCGTCGAGGCGTGCCGCGTCGGCCTGATCGAGCTGCGCTCGGGCGATCACGTCACGTGCATCGATCCGAACAACCCGAGCGAAGGCGGCGAACCGAACGACCCGTCGCTCGACGAGTACGACGACGGTGGCATCCGCGGCGGCTCGCGCCGCCCGCCTCGCCAGACGAGGCAGGAACTCCAGCGCCGCCGCCGCTGCAAGCAGTGCCAGGCAGCGTCGCAGGCGTGCCAGGCGCAAGCCGACATGGCGGCGACAACCTGTCGTGCCAACGCCGAGGCGCAGGCTCAGCGTCGCTGCGATCCCGTGAAGCTCGGAGCCAACACCGTGACCGCGTGGGGTTGTCGCATCTGGGATCATGTCGCCGAGCAGTGCGCCGGCGTCGGCGCGCCGTGGGATCGCCCGAGTATGTGGGGGTACGAGTGCCGCACCGACGGCGGTGTTCGCGTATGCGAAGGGCGCGGCATCGACAGCTGCGTGTCGAGCTGGCGACTGGGCCATCGGGGTGGATCGACGACGATCTCGACCAGCGGTGAAGCGTCCGTCACGTTCGAGGGAGTCGGCGCGCAGGCTACGCGGACGGCCACGACGACATACGAGTGGAACGGGCGCTCCGGGTTCCTCGGGACGTGCGCAACCCTCGGCATGAACTTGGATCACGTGTGCACGAGCGCAGAGAACGCGTGCTATGCCGCGCACTCGTGCACCCAGGACGATCTCCAATGACTACGCGCCGGCTGATGCTCGCCATCGCGTCGGTCCTGATCGGCGCAGGCGTGCTGCTCGCATGGTGCGTGTCGGGTCGCTCGACGAAGCGTTCCTCACTCGGCGCACCGGCCGAGCCGAACACCACGCTCGCCGACCCGCCGCGCACTGCCGCCGTGACGTCGGATGCACGCCAACCATCCGGGTTCCAGCTACCGGCGCGACGCAGCCTGAGCGGGCCGCCGCCGCACGAGATGCGCTTTCGTCTCGACCCGGACGACGCGCACACCAAGGATCCGCAGACGCAACAGGTACGCCGCGAGATGTTCGAGGGCCTGTTGAGGTTTCGCGACGAAGCCGTGCTGACCGACGAACAGTGGCGCTTCTTCCTCGCCGAGCTCCAGGAGACCGCGGTCTCGTTCGGCTACCTCATCAACGACCGAGGCTTCAATCGCATCACGGACGACGACTTCCGGATGATCGCCGAGGAGCTCGGTCGAGACCTCGAAGAGCGGCTGGCCAGGCACCTCACCGAGCGGCAGATGGGGACCTTCCGCTTTCGCTTCCGCGCCAACCGTCTCCCGCACATGCTCGCGGTCGGCAACATCCTCCAGGACCCCGACGACCCCGACCGCAAGGCGTGGACGATCCCCAACGACGTCGTCCTCCCGAACGACGTCCCGTTGCCGCCGGATGCGCCCGGTCAGAACTTGTAGGTCGCGCCGACGCGGCCGTACGTCCCGAAGTCGCTCTTGAAGAGCGGCCGCGAGAAGTAGTCGGTGTAGAGCGCACGCTCGCTCTGGAACGGCGCGCCCTCGAGCACGAACCACACGTTCCAGCGCTGCTTGACGGCGACCTCGGCGATCGCGCTGGTCATGAGGCGGATGCCGCTCTCGCGGCCGTACATGCCCGCGCCGGTCTCGCCGGTCAGCGACTCGACGTTCATCCGGTCCTCGGTCGAGAGCGTGCCGTCCTTGTACTGCGCGCACGTGTCGATCGGGTCGCCGTCGAACTCGTCCGAGCTGTTGACCTCGGGGCAGTGACGGTCGCTCCACGCATTCAGGTAGAGGCGGCCGCTCACGGTCACGCGGGTGAACGCCGTCAGCGACGCGACGCCGCCCGCGTTCACGGTGAGGCCGTTGCGCTTGCTGTCGTCGATGAGGCGCGAGCCCCACCACAGGTCGCCGAACACGCCGGCCGAGAACGGGTCGTTGTCGACGAGCATGAGGCGCACGCCGAGGCCGATCTCCGAGCGCGAGCCCATCGAGCGCACGCCCACGCCGGCGTCGAAGCCGAAGTTCGACATCTTGCCCGCGCCGACGTTGATGCGCGTCTCGAGGAAGTACGGGTAGCCGAGACCGAAGTCGACCGTCGAGCGGCCGCGCGGCAGCGTCCGCGCGCCGAACGACGCCAGGCCGCGCTGCTCGGCGAGCAGCTCGTCGTCGGACATGCCCTCGATCTTCAGGTTGGCGTTCAGGATCTCCGCCTTGCCGCCCTCGAGCGCGAGCGTCTGCTCCCACACCTGGTAGCCCGGCTTCACCACGCGCACGATCGTCGTGCCGACCTCGACCTCGTTGAGCTCGAGCGGCGTCACGCCCTGCGGCATGCCGTTGATGAGCACCTCGGCGCCCGCCGGATCGCTGATCACGCGCAGCCGGCCGACCGCCCGCAGGTCCGCCGACACGGTCAGCGTCTGCCCCGGCTCGATCCGCACCTTCTGCTCGAACGTCTTGAAGCCGACGAGCTTCACCACGACGAAGTGCTCGCCGCGCGCGACCGCCTTCTCCTGCGGCACCTTGCCGATCGCCGCGCCGTCGATGTAGACGTCCGCGTCGGGCACGGCCGACACGACCTTGAGCGTGCCGGTGTCGCCCTTGCCCGCCTCGGGGTTGAGGTCGAGCTTGAGGATCACCGACTGGCCGGCGTTGACCGTCACGCGCTCCTCGCGCGTCTGGTAGCCGGGCGCCTTGACCTCGAGCACGTGCTCGCCGGTCTTCACGTCCTTGATGTCGATGGGCACCGCGCCCATGTCGGTGCCGTCGAGGAACACCTTGGCGCCGGCGACGTTCGAGAGCACGCGGATGACGCCGCCCTGCCCGCCGATCGTCGCCTTGAGCTCGGCGCGCACCTTGGCCTGCTCGCCGGCGCGGACCTGCACGGTCTGCTTCCACGGCACCGCCGGCTCCTTGCGCACCTCGACCACGTGCAGGCCCTCGATCACGTCCTTGATGAACACGGGCGTCGTGCCCGCGATCTTGTTGCCGTCGAGGTAGACCTCGGCGTCGGCGACGTCGGCGTCGACGACGAGCTCGCCGAGCTTGGGCTTGGCGACCTCCTTCAGGAACGGCGTGAGCGTGACCTTCTCGTTCTCCTTGGTCTCGACCCACGTCGAGAAGGTCTCGAAGCCCTCGCGCTTGATCTCGACGAGGTGGCGGCCGGGATCCGTCGTGAGCAGCACCGGGGCCGTGCCCTGGTTCTGCCCGTCGAGGAAGACGGTCGCCCCGAAGATGTTCTTGTCGGCGTCGGCCCGCACGTCGATGCGCGGCGGATCGAGCTTCTTGATGAGGGGCATGAACGTCTCCTGCAGCTTGCGCGTGCGGGCGACCTTGATGGCCTTCGTCGCGGGCTGATAGCCCTCGAGCTCGAGGATGATCGTGTAGTTGCCGTTGGCGAGCTTGGCGTTCCACGGCGTGACGCCGACGGGGCCGAGCTCCTTCTTGTCGATGTAGACCGTGGCGCCCGGGGGCGCCGAGTCGACCTTGACCGGGTACCTGCCCTTCGCGAGGCGCGGGTGGGTCTGCGCCGCGGCGGAACCGACCAGGGTGACCAGCATCAGGATGCCGAGCACGAAGGTCGAGGGCTTGGTCAAAATCTTGAAAGATCTCATGGGTCGAGTCCCCTCCATGACGGCCCGACGTTACCAGGGATCGCTACGTCGGACGGGTTGCGGGCGCGATTTTCGACGTGCGTCGCGCCTCCCTGTTCAGGGTTCGTGACCGATCACACGCCGGCGAACGGAGAGAGCGTGCCCGCGGCCAGGAGCGCGACGAGGAGCACCCCGAGCGCGACGCGGTACGCGGCGAAGCCGACGAGCCGGCGTGTGCCGAGGAAGCGCATCAGCCACGCGATCGATGCGTACCCGAAGATCGCCGAGACGACCGTGCCGACGACGAGCGGCGTGACGGCGTCGGCGCCGAGCCCCTCGATCGCGTCGTCCATCTGGAAGACGCCGGCGCCGGCGATCGCCGGGATGCTGAGGAGGAACGAGAAGCGCGCGGCTTCGGTGCGGCGCAGCCCGAGCAGCAGCGCGCAGCAGATGGTGGCGCCGGAGCGCGAGACGCCGGGGACGAGGGCGAGCGCCTGCGCGCAGCCGACGACGAACGCCTCGACGAGACGCAGGTCGTCGATCACGCGCGCGTTGCGCGCGCGCGCGTCGATCACCGCCATCGCGACGCCGACGCCGACGAGCGCGCCGCTCACCACCCAGAGCGAGCGCGCGTCGCCGACGATGAAGTCCTCGAGCGCGATGCCGGCGACGGCGATCGGCAGGGTCGCGACGACGAGGTAGATCGGCAGGCGGCCGCGCGGGCTCTTCGGGTCGGTGAACAACGCGCGTGGCAGCTCGACGAACACGTCGCGCGCGAAATAGATGAGGACCGCGGCGAGGGTGCCGAGCTGGAGGACGGCCGTGTAGGCGGCGCCGGGGTCGTGCTGGCCGAGGAGCGCGGGCAGGATGCGCAGGTGCGCCGTCGAGGAGATGGGCAGGAACTCGGTGAGCCCTTGCGCCGCACCCATGACGATCGCGAACCACAGCGACACGGCGCGGGACGCTAGCACGTGGCGCCGCGCGTGCGGCCGCGGTACGAACGAGAGATGAGATCTTGTCTCGCCGCGCTCGTGGTGCTGGTCGTGGCGTGCGGGCCGA
>JAIOII010001030.1 GCA_019912685.1 Kofleriaceae bacterium | reverse complement strand
GCACGGCGCCGGGCACGGCGCCGTCGGCCGGCGGCGGCACCGCGTCGGGCGGCGGCGGCGGCAACGCGACCGGACGGCCGAAGATCGGCTGGATGGTCGACGCCTCGGAGCGCCCGATCATCGGGACCAGGTTGGCGGCATCCGACCTGGCGCCCTCGACGACCAGCGCCTTCGCCTTGTCGATCGGGATGGCGATGATCGGCTTGCCATCGGCGGACATGCCCTTGCGGGTGAGATCCGTCGTGATGCGGCCCATCTGCTCGGCCTTGAGGCTCGAGCGCGTCTTGTCCTGATCGCCGAAGTGGCGGATCTCGTCGACGACCGCGGTCTCGTCGACGTAGAACGCCTGGAGGCCGACGATCGACAGGTACACGAGCGCGGCGCCGACGGCGCCGACCGTGACGATGCCGATCGTGTTGAGCTTGTCGTCGGGGTTCTTCTTGGGTCCTTCGCTCATGACGACCTCAGTAGTTCTCGAAGGCGAGCGCCTCGCCGAGCTTGGGGTCCTTGACCGGCATCAGGTTGCCCTTCATCACGCGGCCGAGGCCGGCGATGAAGAGACCCACCATCGCGAAGAGCAGCGTCAGGTCCACGGCGCTGAAGTTGACCAGGTGCTTCTCCGGCACGCCAGCCAGCGGGCCCATCTGGTGCCCGTTGACCACGGTCCACTGCGCGTTCGGCATGATGTTCCAGTACAGGTCGACCCAGTGGAACACGAGCTGCCACACGGCGAAGAACATGAGGAGCGGCAGGATGCGCTTCGTCCAGCGCGTCACCAGGCACAGGTACGGGAACGCCCACTGCCCGAAGAGCACCGCCAGCGAGACCCACTTCCAGTCGCTGAACATGCGGTAGTTGTAGAAGATCGTCTCTTCCGGGATGTTGCCGTACCACTGGAGCATGAACTGGCTGAACGCCGTGTAGATCCAGAAGAACGTCCAGCCGAACATGTACTTGCCGATGTCGTGGTAGTGCTCGACGGTGATCGAGTGCTGCAGCTTCCCGTACTGCTGCAGCGTCCGGCCGAGTAGCGCGAGCGTGCAGTAGGTCGCGAGCATCGCGCCGGCGAACCAGTTGACCGAGTAGATCGTCGAGTACCAGGTCGGCGACAGGGTCATGAACAGGTCGGTCGCGAAGAACACCGTGGTCAGCGCGAAGAGCACGATCGCCGGGCCCGAGGCCACGCGGAGGTGGTCCCAGATCTTGAAGGCCTCGGCGTCGTCCTTGGCGTTGTCCATCGCGAGCGACTTCTTCGCGAAGTAGAACGCCAGGCCGGTGTAGAGCGCGATGTAGATGACGTAGCGGACCGCGAAGAACCACGGCGAGAGCCACGACATCTTGTGGTGCATGTGGTGCCACAGCGGGTGGCCCTCGACCCACACCGACGGCTCGGTCCAGAAGTAGAGGCTCTGGTTGCCGGCGAGCACCGGGATGAGGAAGCCGAGGCCGACGACGCCGAGGAACGGGATCGTCATCGACATGAACTCGGCCAGGCGGCGGAGCACGATGCCCCACTTCGCCCGCGCCACGTGGTGCGACAGGACGAAGAACAGCGAGCCGACCGCGATCGACATCACGAAGCCCCAGCCGATCAAGTAGGCGTGCAGGAAGCGACGCCAGTGGTCGCCCTGCCCCGTGATCGGGTCCTTCTGCATCATGCCGAGGATGACGGACACGATGAGGAAGACGGCGCCGAGGCCCAGGCCCACCTTGAACAGGCGGCTGCCCATCTTGTCGGCCTTGAACTTCTCTTCAGGGTGAATGGACTTGGTAGCGCTCATGGTCAGTCGTCCTCACCGCACCTGGGCGCCGGCCGGAAGCTCCGACTCGGCGGCGTTCTGGCTGCGCTGGAGCGCGCGCACGTAGAGGACGATCGCCCAGCGATCCTCGACCGGGATCTGCGAGGCGTAGCCCATCATCGAGTTGAAGCCGTTGCTGATCGTGTTGAACAGCTGGCCGTTGCGCATCTGGATGACGCCCGCCTTGGGGTCGGTCAGGTTGCGCGCCGGCCAGGCGCCGCCGATCGAGGCGACGCGGGCCGGGACGATGCCCTGCCCCGCCCCGTCGTACCCGTGGCAAGGCGCGCAGTAGATGTTGAACCGCTCCTGACCGCGGTCGACCAGGGCCGGCGTGACCTCGAGCTGCGACGGCAGCCCGGTGATCCACTCGCCGTTCGCGAGCCCGCGGTAGTACGCGTCGTCGGACTTGAGGTGCCCGCGCGCCACCGTGCTCGGCAGCTCGCCGCGGTTGGCGCGGCCGTCGGCGAACTCGGCGAAGGCCTGATCGCTCTTGGCCTTGGGCTGGTAGTCCATGTCCGAGAACACGTGGTAGTGCGGATCGGGCGACTTGGTCGCGCGCGCCTTGAACACGAGCGCGACCGGGATGAGCGCGAGCATCGTCGTGATGGTCATCGCGGCCCAGATCCACTTGGGGACGTTGCGGGCCTCGGGGCGGGCGTCGACGTAGCACTCCTCGATGTGCGTGGCCCCGGCGGCGACGAGCAGCTGCTTGGTCTGCTCGAGCTCGAAGCGCTTGTCCGAGGCCTCGACGCCGAGGAAGAAGCCGTCGTCGGTGACCTTGGCGAAGCGATCGAGGCGGAAGAACGGGAACCAGACCTGGGGCAGCTTGTTGGCCGCCCACATGCCGAAGAACGTCGTCAAGACCGACAGGAGGATCGTCGTCTCGTACGAGATCGGCACGTTGGCCGGGATGGACCACGCCGGCTTGCCGGCGACGTTCCACGGCCAGTTGTACGCGTTCATCCACCACTGCATCAGCGTGCCCAGGAACAGGCCCGTGAGGCCGCCGGCGAAGACGACCAGCGGCAGCTTGGTCATCTTGATGCCCATCGCCGGATCGATGCCGTGGACGGGGAACGGACTGTAGCAGTCGAACTCGGTGTAACCCGCGTTCTTGACCTTGCGCGCGGCGGCGATGAGGGCGCCCGGCGTCTCGAACTCGGCGAGGAGACCGTGCATCTCTTCGCCCTGGTCGTCCGAGCCGTTGCCGTTCGGCTTCTCGCCCGCGTCGTTATCGTGTGCGGTGCTCATCGATAATTCTCCCGGGCCCTCAGTGATCGTCCTTGCCCGCGTGAGCTTCCGGCGAGACTGCCTTCACCTCGGCGATGGCAATGATCGGGAGGAAGCGGACGAAGAGGAGGAACATGGTGAAGAAGAGGCCGAAGCTGCCGATCATGGTCAGGAGGTCCCAGCGGGTCGGGCTGAAGTAGCCCCACATGCCGGGCACCGCCTGACGGGCGAGCGACGTCGCGATGATGACGAAGCGCTCGAACCACATGCCGACGTTGATGAGGATCGAGAGGCCGACGACGATCCACGGGTTGGTGCGGCACTTCTTGAACCAGAAGAACTGCGGCACGAGGACGTTGCAGCTCACCATCATGAAGTACGCCCACGAGTACTCACCCATGATGCGGTTGCGGAACGTGAACCACTCGCCCGCGTTGCCCGAGTACCAGGCGATGAAGAGCTCGATCGCGTAGGCCCCGCCGACCATCATGCCGGTGGCGATCATGATCTTGCACATCGCCTCGACGTGGCTGTCCTTGATGATGTGCTTCAGGTTGAACAGGGAGCGCAGCGGCACGAGCAAGGTCGCCACCATCGCGAAGCCGCTGAAGATGGCGCCGGCGACGAAGTACGGCGGGAAGATCGTGGTGTGCCAGCCTGGGTTCTGGGACGTGGCGAAGTCGAAGGAGACGACCGAGTGGACCGAGAGGACCAGCGGGGTCGAGAGCGCGGCGAGGATGAGGTACGCGCGCTCGTAGCGGTGCCACTGGCGGGCCGAGCCGCGCCAGCCGAGGGCCAGGAGGCCGTAGCCGATCTGCTTCCACCGCTCCTTCGCCTTGTCGCGGAGGGTCGCGATGTCGGGGACCATGCCCATGTACCAGAACAGGATCGACGTGGTCGCGTACGTCGAGATCGCGAACACGTCCCACATGAGCGGGCTGCGGAACTGCGGCCACATGCCCATGTCGTTCGGGTGCGGGATGAGCCACCACGCGAACCAGGGGCGGCCGGTGTGGATGATGGGGAAGATGCCGGCGGCGGCGACGGCGAAGATCGTCATCGCCTCGGCGGAGCGGTTGATGCTCGTGCGCCAGTCCTGCCGGAAGAGGTAGAGGACGGCGGAGATCAGGGTGCCGGCGTGGCCGATGCCGATCCAGAAGACGAAGTTGGTGATGTCCCAGGCCCAGCCCTGGATGTTGTTGTTACCCCACACGCCGATGCCGGTCGTGAACAGGTGGTAGAGGGCCACCACCAGGCACAGGAGCATCAGGTTGGAGACGGCGAACGCCGGGTACCACCACTTGGGCGTGGGGTTGAGCGCGACCTTGGCGACGTCGTCGGTGATGCCGCGGAAGACCGCGCGCGCCTTGCCGCCGTCGTCGCCCGGACCGTGACCGCCGTGACCAGTCGTTGCGTCAGTTGAGGTTGCCATGGCGGCCGCTCAGTGGTGCGCGGACTGGCTCTTCGGCGAGACCAGCTCCGGGTTGGGGTTGCGCACGCGCGCGAGGAAGCGCGTACGGGGCTTGTCGTTGAGCTCGCCGAGGAGCTCGTACTGGCGGCGGTCGCCGTGCATCTTCGACACGCGGCTCTCGGGATCCGACAGGTCGCCGAACACGATCGCCTCGGTCGGGCATGCAGCCTGACACGCGGTGGTGATCGCGCCGTCGGGGAGCGGACCGCGCTCGCTCGTCTTGTTCCACTCCGGGTTCTTCGCCTTGATCTTGGCGGCCTGGATGCGCTGCACGCAGTACGTGCACTTCTCCATCACGCCGCGCTCGCGCACGGTCACGTCGGGGTTGAACAGGAGCTTGCGCACGTTGTTGCGCGCGTCCTGGAACTCCTTGTGATAGTCGAAGAAGTTGAAGCGGCGGACGCGGTACGGGCAGTTGTTGAGGCAGTACCGCGTGCCGACGCAGCGGTTGTAGACCATGTCGTTCAGGCCCTCGGAGGAGTGCAGCGTCGCACCCACCGGGCACACGGTCTCGCACGGCGCGTTCTCGCAGTGCTGGCACGCGACGGGCTGGCCCACGACATCGGGGTCGTTCAGGTCACCCTTGAAGTAGCGGTCGATGCGCAGCCACGACATCTCGCGGTTGCGGTTGACCTCGCGCTTGCCGACGACGGGGATGTTGTTCTCCGACTGGCAGGCGACCACGCAGGCGTTGCAGCCCATGCAGTTGCCGAGGTCGATCGCCATCGCCCACTTGCGGCCCTCGTACGTCTTCTCCTCGTAGAGCGAGGCGCCGCGGCCGTGGTGGTGGTCGTGGTACCAGGGGTGGTCCTTCTCGGCCTTGTAGGCCGGGTCGCCGAAGTCCTCGCGCTCGACCTCGCGGACGAGGTCGGGGACCTTCTTCGCGTACTCGCGATCGCCGACGTGGTTGTCGAGCGAGAAGCCGTGGCGGATGTCGTGGTGATCCTGCGTCGTGACGATCTTGTAGCGGCCGCCGGTCTTCGTGACCGTCGCGCCGGTCGCGACGTCGAGCGCCGCGAGCGCGCGCAGCTTGAACGCGTCGAAGCCGCCGCCGTACCACTCGCGCTGCTTGTTGCCGACCGCGCCGGCCTTGGTGCGGCCGCCGCCGAGGACGACGCCGATCGAGCCCTTGGCCTGGCCCGGCATCACCAGCGCGGCGATGTCGATCTGGCGATCGCCGAGCTTGATGCGCACGATGTCCTGCGAGCGGATGCCGAGCTTGTCGGCGGTGTCCGGCGAGACGAGCGCGACGTTGTCCCACACCACCTTGGTGAGGAAGTCCGGCGTCTCCTGCAGCCACGCGTTGTTGGCGAAGCGGCCGTCGTACGTCGACGACGAGGCGAGGAACGTCACCTCGAGCTGCCCGTTGGCGACGTCCGAGCCGCCGGCGCCGCCGGCGAGCCCGGTGCCACCGCCGCCGCCGGCCTGGACCGCCTGCGCCGCGAGCTGCGTCTTGTCGACGAAGCCGTCGTGCACCGCCTGCCGCCACGTGCCGCCCGCGCCGCTCTCGGCGAAGGTCCTGGCCACGAGGTCGGCCGTCGCGGTCTCGTCGCCGAGGAGCATGGCGCAGAGCTCGATGATCGAGATGCCGCCGTACATCGGCGCGATGAGCGGCTGCTGGAGGGTCAGCGTGCCGTCCCAGGTGAGCGCGTCACCCCACGTCTCGAGGTAGTGCGCGCGCGGGACGTGCCACGTGGACTTCGCCGAGGTCTCGTTGTCGTACTCGGAGAGGTGGACCGAGGTCGGGACCTTCGCCAGCTTGCCGGCGAAGTCGAGGTCCGCCGGCGCGTCGTAGACCGGGTTGCCGCCGAGGATGAACAGGGTCTCGACCTGCTGCTGATCGATCTCGCGCGCGAGCGTCGCGATCGCCTCGGCGTGGGTCGGGCGCGTCGGGTTGGGATCGTCGAGGTACTCGATCGTCGAGCTGCCGAACACCTGGTTCAGGCGCGCGACGAGCGCGTGCACCGCCGGCGCCTGCTTGCGGCCGGCGAGGAAGACGACCTTGCCCGTGTTGGCCTTGACCTCGCGGGCGAGCGCCTCGAGGAGCCGCGCGACCTTGGCCTCCTTGACGACCTCGGCCGGCGACGGCGCCGTGCCGACGAGCAGGTGCTCGAGCTGCTGCGCGATCGCGTGGACGTGCTCGCTGCGCACCGGCAGGCGGTGGTCGGAGAGCACGCCGGCCGAGCTGTAGACGCTCTCGATCACGTAGAGCCGGTTCATGCGGCCGCGGCCGAGCGTCGAGGTCTCGGGGTTGCGGCTCTTCGCGAAGTCACGGCCGTAGCGCAGCGCGGCCGGGTGGTCGACGAAGAAGTCGCAGTCGAGCGAGACGATGGTCTCGGCGCGGTCGAGGTGGGCGTACGGACGCACCACCTTGCCGAACGCCTGCACCATGCCGGCGCGCTCGTTGTCCCACGAGATCGGCTCCCACTCGTGCCAGATGAGGCCCGGCATCTCGGTGTTGAGCCGGCGGCGGAGCGCCGCGACGGTCGGCGACGAGGTCGCCTCGGAGAGGACGCGGACCTTGTTGAAGTTGGTCTGCTTGCGCAGCTCGCCGAGCCACGCCTTCCAGTCCGAGAACGACGCGCCCTTGCCCGAGTGGTTGACCGACTGCGAGCGATCCGGGTCGTAGAGGTGGAGGATCGAGCCCTGCGCGAACGCGGTCGAGGCGCCGTGCTTCTTGGTGCCGGCGAGGATGCCGCCGCCCGCGAACGGGTGCTCGGGGTTGCCGTCGACCTTGATCGGCCGGCCCTCGTAGGAGGTGACCACGAGCGCCTGCGCGTGACCGCCGAGCTCGAACGCGGTCGCGTACGCCTGGGTCGTGCCCGGGACCTGGTCCTCGGGGCGACGCCCGAGCGGCACGATCTCCTCGCGCTCGTACCGCTTGCACCCCGCGCCCGCCACGCCGGCGAGCGCGAGCGACGCGCCCATCAGCTTGGCGAAGTTGCGGCGGCTCAACGGGTCGACGCCGTCGTCACCGGACGCGAGGTCTGCCGGCGTGAGCTCCTGCTCACCCGACGGCAGGTCGCTCTCGATCTCGGCGATGCTCTTCCAGTAGCCGTGGTCTAGCGATGACATGTGGAACAATCCGTCGGCGGGTTGATCTTGAGACGGGCCTTCACCTTCGCGCCCTCGCCGGGCGCGGGCTTGTAGCCCATCTGGGTCACGTTCGCGGGCTCGCGGAGGTTGGGCTCCGGGTTCCGGTGGCAGTCGAGGCACCACTGCATCGTCAGCGCCTGCGACTGCCACACGCGGACCATGCGGTCGACGCGGCCGTGGCACGACTCGCAGCCGACGCCGCGAGTCACGTGGGCCGAGTGGTTGAAGTAGACGTAGTCCGGCAGGTCGTGGACGCGCACCCAGCGGAGCGGCTCGTTCTCGAAGAACGCCTGCCGCACCGGCAGGAGGTTCTCGCTCTGCGGGCGCACCGTCTGGTGACAGTTCATGCACGTCGCGGCCGGCGGCACCGCCGCCTTGGGTGAGACCTCCACCACGTTGTGGCAGTACCGGCAATCGAGCCCGACCTCACCGGCGTGCAGCGCGTGGCTGTACGGCACCGGCTGCTCGGGCATGTAGCCGATGCGCAGGGTTTGCGGGTCCTTGATCAGGGCCGCCATGATGACGATGTAGACCGGACCGATCAGGAGGGCCGGTGTGATCACGTACTTCTTGAGTGGTTGCGTCCACTCGGGGAACAGGAAACGGGACATGTCGGGTTTCCTTCGCGACTAGGGCGCCAGGGACGGTCTCGTTCGACGCGGAGTTCTCATCACGAACCAGAAGGAGGTCGCAAGGTTCGGCGGTGCGAAATGCGATGCACGTTGTGCCTGAAACCGAGGGATCTTGTGCTGCGGCATAATGCCGGTATCCGCTTCGCGACAATTCACCGCATCGGGAGTGCGGCGGATTGACGCACGCGCCCCGGTTCGTGCGATGCTCCCGCCGATGTCGAGCGCGAATGACGAGCACGATCACGTGGAGCTGATCGACGCCTCGGCGACGCGCGAGCGCGCGCTCTCGAGCGACGAGGATCTCCCGGTCGTCGCGCGGCTCGTGGTCGAGATCCGGAGCGACGGGCGGCGCACCGTCGCGCGCGGGGCGATCGAGGACGTGGGCTCGGGCGCGAAGACGGCGGTCGTCGCGCGCGGCGACTCGCCGGTGCGGCTGGCGGTCGATCTAGCGCGCGCGATCGCGCGCCTGCCGCGCATGGCGGCGAGAAGCGCGATGAAGAGCTTGCGCGATCGCCGCGAGCAGTAGGAT
>JAIOII010001029.1 GCA_019912685.1 Kofleriaceae bacterium | reverse complement strand
CGCCCGCTACTTCGCGCGTCAGCCCGACCAGGCGCTCGCCCTCGCCCGCGCCGTGTCGCCCGACGCGATCGCGGGCGCCGACGCCGAGCTCCTGGTCGGCGACCTCCTGCGCGGCCAGGGCGACCACGCCGCGATCGCCGCGCACTACCGCGACTACCTGACGCGCCGGCCCAAGGGCATCCGCCGCTCCGAGGCGCGCTTCCGCATGGCGGAAGCGCGCCTCGCGACCGGGCCGAGCGACGAGGCGATCGCCGCCCTGCGCGCGATCACCGTCGAGGATCCGCTCTCGTCATGGAGCAAGAAGGCGACGGAGCGGCTCGCCGCGCTCGCCAAGGACGGCGCGGCGGCGGCGGCGGCGCCGCTCACGGCGACCGAGCTCGTCACGCGCGGCATGGCGTACTTCGACAGCATGCGCAACCCGGAGTCGGAGGCCGACTTCGCGGCGGCGCTCGCGGCCCCCGGCATCACGCCCGGCGAGACGTGCGTCGCCGCGTATCATCGCGCGCAGAGCCTGTTCAAGGCGCGCGATCGCCGCGCCGCCGCGCCCCGCTTCGACGAGGCGGTCGCCGCGTGCAAGGCCGCCGGCAACGTCGACCTCGAGATCCGCGCGAACTACCAGGCCGGCCGCGCGTACGCGTTCCACGGCGACCGCAAGATCGCCGTCGAGCGCTACCGGGCGGCGCAGAAGGTCGATCCGAGCCACAGCTTCACCGACGACGCGCTCCTGCGCGAGGCCGAGGAGTGGGCCGACCTCGGTGAGGGCGCCAAGGTGACCGCGGCGCTCGAGCGGCTGCCGCGCGACTTCCCGCAGGGCGACATGCGCGCCGAGGCGATGTGGCGCCTCGGCTGGCGCGCGTACCGCGACGGCGACGACCGGAAGGCGATCGCCTACTGGGAGCAGCAGATCGCGGTCGCGCCGATCGACGACAACTACTGGGCCGAGGGCCAGGCGCAGTACTGGATCGGCCGCGCGCAGGAGCGGCGCGGCAAGCGCGACCTGGCGCTCGCGTCGTGGCGGAGCGCGGTCGAGACGTACCCGGTTTCGTACTACGCGATGCTCGCGCTCAACCGCGTCCGCGAGGTCGACGGCAAGGCGTTCGCCGAGCTGACGGCGAAGATCACGGCCGATCCGCCCGGGTACGATCCATCGGCGCCCGCGTTCACCTTCCAGCCGCGCCCCGAGTACGCGACGCCGGGGTTCGCGCGCGCCGTCGAGCTGATCAAGCTCGGCCTGGGCGACCAGGCCGAGGCCGAGCTGCGCACGCTCGGGCTCGTCGCGCCCGGCCACAAGAAGCGCATCGACGACGCCGACACGATCGAGAAGCTCTGGGCGATGGCGTGGCTCTACGACCGCGCCGGCCGCTACGCGACGTCGCACTGGCCGACGCGCTGGCACATCCTCGACTACAAGCGCCAGTGGCCGGTCGGCGCCAACGCGGCGCGCTGGCGCATCGCCTATCCGCGCGCGTTCGTCGAGCTCCTGACCGAGCACGCCGACCGGAACGGCGTCATCCTGGAGGTGCAGCAGGCGATCGTGCGCGAGGAGAGCGCGTTCGACCCGCTGCTCGAGTCGTACGCCAACGCCGTCGGGTTGACCCAGATGATCAACTCGACCGCGACTCGGTTCGCGAAGGGCACGGGCATCGCGCCGACGCGCGAGAACCTGCGCGATCCGGAGAAGAACGTGACGATCGGCTCGCGCTTCCTCGGCTTCCTGTTCAAGCAGTGGAACGGCTTCGTCCACCTGGTGCCGGCCTCCTACAACGGCGGGGAGGGCTACGTGAAGCGGGTGCTCAAGGTGCGCGGGACCTGGCCGGCGGACGAGTTCATCGAGAGCATCGTCGACGATCAGATCCGCAACTACTCGAAGCGTGTGCTCGCCAGCTACTTCGCGTACACGTGGATCTACAAGCGAGAAGTCCCGGAGATGCCGAACACCATCCCGGCGGCGCTGCTCCCGCGTTGACAGCTTCCTCCCGGCACGGGATGCTTGAGGTCGAGGCGTCTCCCCGGTGAAGCTCTACCTGGTCCGTCACGCCGACGCGGTGTCCGAGGACGTCGCGGGCAGCGACGATGTTCGCTGGCTGTCGGCGCGAGGGCGAGAGGCCGCGCGCGGCCTGGCGCGGCTCCTGCGCGAGCAGAACGTCGAGCTCGACGCGGTCGTGTCGTCGCCCTTGCCGCGCGCGCTGCAGACGGCCGAGCTGGTGGCGAGTGGCCTCGACTACCTGGGCGTGATCGAGGCCCTGCCCGCGCTCGCGCCCGGCTGTCACCCGCGACGCGCCGCCGACGAGCTGCCCGCGCGCGGGCGCGCGGTGCTGGTCGTGGGCCACGAGCCGACGATCTCGGCGCTCGGCGCGTGGTTGCTCGGGCGCCCGTCCTTCCCTCCGTTCCGCACGGCCCAGTGCGCCGCCATCGAGTCGGGCGCGCCGACCTTCACCGCGCGCTCCGACATCATGCAGACCCATGCCCTCTTCGTCGAATAGCTTCGATCCCGAGAAGCGCCCGGGCTGGGCGAAGTTCCTCAGCGAGGACGAGTGGCGCGAGTTCGCTCTCGCGCTGACGGCCGAGCTGACGCGGCGCGAGGTCGCGTTCCGCATCGACGAGGGTGTCCTGTGGGCGCGCTGGGGCAGCGAGGAGGACGAGGCGCTCGGGCTGACCAACCTCGCGCAGCTCTGCCGCTCGGCGGGCATCGAGTCGTTCCCGATCGTCATCTCGTCGCACTTCGACGCCCTCATCGCCGGGCGCGGCGACCGCGAGCTCGCGGGCCAGCTCGGCGCTGACCTGGTCGCGGCGCGGCCGCACCTGAAGATGCGGCTCTACGCGCGCGACACGTTCACCGGCGGCACCGAGCAGTTCGTCCTGCGCGACGTCGCCGACGATCTGACCGCGGTGCTCTGCTACGACCTGCCGTCGAACGTCGTGACCGTGGCGGCGGACTCGCTCGGCAAGTGGAACATCTCGCGCGAGGAGCTCTACTACCAGGCGCTGGCGAACCAGCGGCGGACGGAGCGCGCGCCGATCGAGGACATCGACGTGGGCGGCGCCGTCGTGCGCGCGATGACCGGCGAGAGCTTCTTCATCGCGTCGAACCTGCTGCTCCTCGGCGACTTCGTCGCGAGCGAGACGCCGTTCGGCACGCTCGCCGCGGTGCCGAACCGCCACACGCTCATCTGGCACGCGATCACCGACCCGAGCGCGTTGCGCGCGATCGACGCGATGGTCGTCATGGCGTCGAACCTGTGCGCGGAGGGCCCGGGCTCGATCTCGGCCAACCTCTTCTGGTGCAAGGACGGCGCGATCCGGACCCTGCCGACGCGCGAGACCGAGGAGCACTACGAGTTCGTCCCGCCCGACGAGTTCGTGAACGAGGTGCTCGAGGCCCTCGCGCAGCGCGCCGAGATGAATTGAGAGGCCCGAGGCCTACTTCTTCAGCCGGCCGAACAGGCTCTTCTTCTCGGCCTTCACGTCCTCGTCCAGCTCGCCAGCGAGCTCGCGGAGGAGCTCGCTCTGGCGCGTCGTCAGCTTGGTCGGGATCTCGACCCTCCAGCGGACGACCTGATCGCCGCGGCCCTGCTTGCCGAGGCGCGGCACGCCCGCGCCCTTGCGCACGACGTGGTCGCCCGGCTGCGTGCCCGGCTTGATGTCGACCGTCGCGACGGAGTCGCAGTTGTCGTCGAGCGTCGGCACCTCGACCTCGCCGCCGAGGATCGCCTTCACGAAGCTGACCGGCACCTCGGTGAGGATGTCGTCGCCCTCGCGCTGGAAGCGCTCGTCGCCGCGCACGTGCAACACGACGTACAGGTGACCCGGCGCGCCGCCGCCCGGCGGCGTCTCGCCCTTACCCGCCAGCCGCAGCGTCTGACCGTCGTCCACGCCCGGCGGCACCGTCACCGACAGCGTCGTCGTCTCGACCTGCGTGCGACGGCCGTTGCAGTCGCCGCACGCCTCCTTCACGACGCGCCCCTCGCCGCGGCAGCGCGGGCAGGTGCTCTGCACCATGAAGAAGCCCTGGTTGTGCACGACCTGGCCGCGACCGTTGCACGTGTGGCAGGTCTCGGGCTTGGTCCCCGGCTTGGCGCCGGAGCCGCTGCACGTCGTGCACGCCACGTCGCGCTGGACCTTGATGTCCTTGCTCGCGCCCCACACCGCCTCCGGGAACGTGAGCTGCAGATCGACGCGCACGTCGTTGCCGCGCGCCTGGCGCCGGCCACCGGACGCGCGACCACCGAAGAAGTCGCCGAAGATGTCGCCGAACGCCGAGAAGATGTCCTCGACGGAGCCGAAGCCGCCGCCCATGCCGCCGTTGTTGCGCAGCCCGTCGTGGCCGTAGCGGTCGTAGCGGGCGCGCCGGTCCTCGTCGGAGAGGACCTGGTACGCCTCGGCCGCCTCCTTGAACTTGTCCTCGGCGGTCTTGTCCCCGGGGTTGACGTCCGGGTGGTACTGCTTGGCCAGCTTGTAGTAGGCCTTCTTCAGGTCCGACGCGCTCGCATCGCGGGAAACCCCAAGTACTTCATAGTAATCGCGCATCGGTTGGTCGTTCATACCCGGAGTAGCAAAATCAAAGGCGTACGTAATGCGGCCCCCGGTGCTTGTCAAGGTATCGTCCGGGGGTGACCGGTCCGGCGCTCGTCGCCCAGATTGCTGAAAATGCACCGGATCCTGCCGATGCCGCCCGCCGCGCGGACCGCTGGCTGGAGGCGTCCGGAGCGGAGCCCGATTCGCTCTCGCCGGCCGCGATCGAGATCCTCGCGCTGGCATGTCGGCGCGCGCCCTACCTCGCCACCCTGTGCACGCGCGACCCGTCCCGGCTCGAGCGCGTCGCACGCGACCCATACCTGCGGCGCGAGAAGCCGGCGGCGGTCGTCGCGGCCCAGGTGAACACCGCGGCCGCCGCCGCGACGACGCCCGACGAGCTCTGCCGGGCGCTGCGCCAGGTGCGCGCCGACGAGCTCGTGCGGCTCGGCGCGCGCGAGCTCGCGATGGGGCTCGACACCGAGGTCGGGCGCGAGCTCGCCCACCTCGCCGACGCCTGCTTCGACGCGGCGATCCGCTTCCACGACGCGCGGCTGCGGGCGCGCTACGGCCCGCCCCGCTACGTCGACGACGACGGCGTCGAGCGCGACGCCGCCCTGTGCGTCATCGCGATGGGCAAGCACGGCGGCCTCGAGCTCAACTTCGCCAGCGACGTCGACGTCATCTACGTCTACAGCTCGGACGCGGGCGCGGCGCGCGACGGCGAGCGCGAGCTCTCGCTGCACGAGTACTTCGCCAAGCTGGCGACGGCGGTGACCCAGGCGCTCGGCGACGCCACCGCCGACGACACCGTCTTCCGCGTCGACCTGCGCCTGCGCCCCGAGGGCTCGCGCGGCGCGATCGCCAACTCGCTGGCGCAGTGCGAGCGCTACTACGAGACGTTCGGCCGGCCGTGGGAGCGGCAGGCGTGGATCAAGGCGCGGCCGTGCGCGGGCGATCTCGAGCTCGGCGCCGAGATCATGACGACGCTCCTGCCGTTCGTGCACCCGCGGACCACCAAGCCCACGATCATCGACGAGGTGATGGCGCTCAACCGCCGCATCAAGCGCGAGCTCGATCCGGCCGCGGGGCGCGGCGCCGTCGCCGCCGGCCCGGCCGGCTTCGACGTCAAGAACGGCCACGGCGGCATCCGCGAGATCGAGTTCTTCGTGCAGGCGCTCCAGCTCGTGCACGCGGGTCGCGATCCGGCGCTGCGCGAGCGCGGGACCCTGGCGGCGCTCGACGCGCTCCTCTTCGCGGGCTTCGTCAGCGACGGCGAGCACCTCGCGCTGCACCGCGCGTATCGCTGGCTGCGTCACATCGAGCACGTGCTCCAGCTCGAGGGCGGGCTGCAGACGCAGCGCCTGCCGCGCGACCCGGCGGCGCTCGACGTGCTCGCCCGGCGCGTCGACGAGCCCGACGCCGCGGCGCTCGCGCGCACGCTCGAGGCGCACACGGCGC
>JAIOII010001028.1 GCA_019912685.1 Kofleriaceae bacterium | reverse complement strand
GATCGAAGTTGCCGCCGAGCGCGCGCGTGACCAGCGCGTCGAGCTCGGGATCGCCGAACACCGTCCACCAGCGATCGGGCAGGACGGCGCCGCCGGCGCTCGCGCCGGCAAACTCCGGCGGCGTGTCGATCGGCGGCGCCGGCGCGCGCGTCACCCGGTGCGGCGTGCACGCGACGAGCATGACGCCGAGCAACGACACGATGGCGTGGAGCGCGCGGCGCACGGCCGTGGGATGCCTCGGACCGTGGTCAGGTTGCGCGTACATCCGACGCCAGAGGCTACTCTCGTGCTGACCGCGATCAACAGCGCGTGTATTACGAAACCTGTCGGGGCGCTTTGCCACGGCCTCGGGGCGAATCGCCCCGGCAGGCGAGCGACTCAGGTCCCGATGACGATGGTCCGCGCCAGCCCGCGGAGGTCGTGCACCGTCGCCAGCGACCGCATGACCGCTCCGTCGGGATCCAGCCGGTGCGCGTTCCCGAGGAGCCGTTCGGCCTGGCCGCGACGAGCGTCATCGAGCGGATGGACCGGCGGCAATGGCCCGACGAGGTCGAGGAGCGCGTCGGCGAGCGCCGGATCCGGCGGCCCCGGCGGCAACGGCGGCAAGGGATAGCGGAGCGCGAACGGCGGGTCGAAGCCGAACCAGGCGCTCTCCGGGAAGACCGGCGGCACGAAGTAACACAGCGGGTCGCAGAACATCGCCGACCCGACCATCGCGCCCTCGACCGATTCGCGCGTGATGCGGTCGAGCACCGCCGGATCGTAGTCGAGCAGGATGGCCGCCATCCAGGTGCCGCCGCCAGCCGGCCCACCACCGAGCACGTTGATCACGCGGACCTTCGTGGGATCGGTACGGCTCGCCCGCACGTGGGCGCGCACGCCGATCTGGTCGAGCGAGAGCGCGACCGGGTCCGACTTGGCCACGTCGCGCGCGGTTTTCGTCACGGCGTCGAGCAGGTTCGCGCCGGCTGGCGCCGGCATCACGCGCACCTGGAAGAGCGCCCGGAGGTCGAGGATCCCCCAGCTCGCGTCGACGAACTTGCCCGGATCCATGAACTGCGGCTCGCCGGGCACGGCGATCGAGAAGCCGTAGCGGGCGTCCTGGTAGAGGACGACGCCGCGCGGGCCGCGCAGGAAGGTGATCGAAGGCGAGGCGCCGGGGGCCTGGGCTGCTGATCCTGTCATCGGCTCGCTCACCGTTCAGCGCTGCGCTTCGTGCGCGCGCCGGATCCACGCCCGGCTCGTGCTCTCCACGCGGAGGAGCTCCATGTGCGGATTGAACCCGGGGTACTGCGAGAACGACGCGTCGTCCTGCGCGGCGGGGAAGCGCGCGCGCCAGCGCTGGAGCTGCATCGCCGCCGCGGAGACCTTCTCGTAGTCCGCCGCGTTCGATGGCTCCCCGGACTTGAGCATCGCGATGAGGTGCGCGATGTCCGCCTCGAGCGCGGCCTGTTCGGCCGCGTCGATCGCCGTGGTCGCCTGCTCCGGCGCCTGCTGCTGCGCGACCTGAGCGGCGTCGTCGGTGCGCTCGCCGAAGGCGGCGAGGTCGCTGTCGTCCTCCTTCCACGAGGACAGCGCCGCGGCGCGCGACAGGAGCTCGTCGCGGTACGCCTCCTCGCATGCGGCCGCTGGCCCCTCACGCCCCAGCACGCGGTGGAGGAGCGCCTCGGCCTTGAGGCGCGGCAGACCGCCCGCGCTCATGGCGTACTCGTAGACCGCCGTCGCGTACACCTGCCAGAACGGCTCGGGGTACGAGTGCCGCAGCCATGCGGCCGCCGCGGGCCCGTTCTGCCGGACCGACTCGAAGAGCTGAGCGACGATGCCGGGATCCGCCGTGGGCGTGCCCAGCTCGCGTCCCTCGGTCGCCTGCGCCACGAACGCATTGCCGTGCGTGCGCTGGAGGTACGCCCAGCACCGGGCGCGCTCGTTCTCCGGGAACGAGTCGAGCGCCGCCGCGCACGCGTCGGGGCCTTGCGTGGCGTAGTGATCGAGCACGCTCGCCATCTCGGGGTCCATGTCCCCGAGCGCTCGGGCCTGCGGGTCTCGCGCGTCGGCGCGCGCGCTTCGTGGCGACGATTGGTACTGATAGGTCACGGTCACCTCGGGCTGGTGCTCGATGGTACACGAGGCGGGCTCACCTCGCGGTGGCTAGATGCCTCGGCGCGGCAGCGCAGGACGCACGCGGTGTAGGGCACGCGGAGATGCCCACGCACGAGCGCGGGTTCGACCTCTGCAAAGCTGTGGCGGGCCAGCTGCGCGTAGCCGTGGGCGTCGCGCACGTTCTGGCCGCGGTCGCGCGCGACGAGCGCGCGCGCGAGGGCGCCCTGGTCGGCGGCCCAGCACGGATCGTACGTGAGCAGCATGCCGCCCGGCGCGAGCGCGCGCGCCGCGAGCGCGACCAGCGTCGCCGCCGGACCGTCGTCGAGGTGATGGAGCACGCCGATCGCGATCACGCGATCGAACGCACCCAGGTCCGCGAGGGTGGCCTCCTCGACGCGCGCCTGCCAGAAGTGCCCGCGCTCGCCCCAGCGCGCGCGCGCCGCGGCGATGTAGTCCGCGCTGTCGTCGAAGCCGTGGTACTCGATGCCCTCGGGCAGGTGGGCGAGGATCGCGGCCGGGCCGCAGCCGATGTCGAGCACGCGCTGCCCGGGCGCCGCGTCGATCCACGCGGCGAGCCGGCGGCGGAACGCCTCGGCGCCGAGCGCGTCCTGGAACGCCTGGTAGACGGCGCTCGTGCCCAGGAGGCGGAAGAGGCCGGCCTCGCGCTGCGCCATGGGTGCTACGCGGCCGAGTCGGTGTCGGCCTGGGCCTGGGCATGCGCGCCGCCGACCGCTTCCAGGCGCTTATTGTTCTCGAAGCCCCAGCGTCCGCCGACGACGTAGAGCGGCCGCCCCTTCACCTCCTCGAAGATGCGGGCCAGGTACTCGCCCTGGATGCCGTTCGAGATGATCGAGAGGCCGTTGAAGAAGAGCAGCACCGACAGGACCGACGCGTAGCCGGGCACGTCGACGCCGAACCAGAGCACCTGGATGATCGTGATGAGCAGGTAGACGAACGAGCCGGCCGCGCACAGGAGGCCGACGTACGTCCACACCTTGAGCGGCATCGTCGAGAACGAGAAGATGCCGTCGAGCGCGAAGCGCCACAGCTTGAAGAAGCCCCACTTGCTGCCGCCGCCGTCGTTGCGCTGCGCCGCCTGGAACTCGATCGTGGCGGTCTTGAACCCGGGCCACGCGTAGATGCCCTTCATGAAGCGGTGGCGCTCGGGCATCTGGTTGAGGACGTCGACGACCTTGCGCGAGATGAGGCGGAAGTCGCCCGCGTGCGCCGGGATGTCGACGCTCGTGAGCCAGCGCAGGACCCGGTAGTAGAGGCCGGAGGCGGTGCGCCGCGGCCACGACTCCTCGCTCCGCGAGCTGCGCACCGCGAGCACCATGTCGGCGCCCTTCCTCCACTCGGCCACCATCTGCGCGACGAGCTCCGGCGGGTGCTGGAGATCGCAGTCGATCGGGATCACCGCGTCGCCCGACGCGTGGGCGAGGCCGGCGGCGAGGGCCGTCTCCTTGCCGAAGTTGCGCGCGAAGCTCACGACCCGCACGCGCGCGTCCGTGGTGGTCGCGGCGACGAGGAGGCCGAGGGAGCCGTCCTTCGAGCCGTCGTCGACGAAGACGATCTCGAAGCTCTCGCCGATCGCCTCGAGCGCACGCGTGGCCGCGGTGAGGAACGCGTGGATGTTGCGCTCCTCGTTGTACACCGGGACGACGAGTGACAGGACGGGTGGCATCTTCAGGCTAGGACCCACGTGTACCACCAGCCGGGGGCCGTCGCGACCGTCGTCTTCGGCAAGTTCCCGTCAGGGGCTGGCACTCCGTGGGGTGGGTCACGTAGAACCCAGTTCGTGTCCGCGGCCGCCCCGTCTCGCCTTCGCGTCGCGCTCCTCTGGGCGCTGCGCCTCGGCGGCACGGCGGCGGGCATCGCCTACACGCTCACCCTCGTCGACGCGGGCAAGATCGGCGGCGCGCTGCGCGCGATCCCGCTCGGCGCGCTGGCGATCGCGATCGCGCTCGTCGCGGCGAACGTGGTCGCGGGCGCGCTGCGCTGGCGCGTGCTCCTCGACGCGTACGGCGCGACGTCACCGCCGCCGGCCACGCGCCTCGTGCGGCTCTCCTTCGTCGGCTTCTTCTACAACAACTACCTGCCGGGCGCGGTCGCGGGCGACGTGGTGCGCGGCGTCGCGACGCGCGAGGCGTTCGGCGAGCACGGCCTCACCGGCAACCTCGCCGTCGTCCTCGTCGAGCGCGCGCTCGGCCTGTTCGCGCTGTTCGCGCTGCTCGCCGGCGGCCTCGCGCTCGCCGGCGACGGTCTCGACACCGGCTCGCTCTGGCTGTGGACCGCGGCGGGCGTGGGCGGCGCGTCGTCGATCGTGATGGGCCTCGTCGTCGCGCGCTGGCTCGCGTCGCGGCTCCCGGCGGCCCTCGGCCGCGTCGCCTCGCGCGTGCCGGCGATCACCGACCGCGGCGCCTTCGTGCGCGGGGTCCTCTACTCGGTCGCCACGCAGAGCCTCATCGCGCTCGCCGGCTGGGCGCTCCTCCACGCCGGTCACCCCGAGGTCGATCTCGCGGGCGCGCTCCTCGTCGTGCCGCTCGCCGCGGCGACGACGTTCCTGCCGATCACGGTCGGCGGCGCCGGCGCGCGCGAGGCCGTGTTCGTGTCCCTGTGCGACAGCCTGTTCGGCATCCCGGCCGAGGACGCGCTCGCCGCCTCGCTCGCCCTCTGGTTCGCCCACCTCGCGGTCGGCGCGGCGGGCGGCGTGCTGGTCGCGCTGCGCGGCACGCGATAGGCTCGGGCGATCGTGCAGCACGTGCTCGTCACCGGCGGCGCCGGCTTCATCGGCTCGAACTTCGTGCGTCACCTGCTCGGCGCGCGCGAGGACGTCCAGGTCGTCACGTACGACCTCCTGACCTACGCTGGCAGCCTCGAGAACCTGCGCGACCTGCCGCGGCCGGAGCGCCACCGCTTCGTGAAGGGCGACGTCTGCGACCGCGCCGCGGTCGACGCCGTCCTCGCCGACCACGCGATCGACACGATCGTCCACTTCGCCGCCGAGTCGCACGTCGACCGCTCGATCGCGGCGCCGGGCGAGTTCATCCGCACCAACGTCACCGGCACGTTCACGCTGCTCGAGGCGGCGCGCGCCGCGTGGCGCGGGCGCGACGGCGTGCGCTTCCACCACGTCTCGACCGACGAGGTCTACGGCTCGCTCGCGCCCGACGATCCGCCGGTCGTCGAGTCGGCGGCGTACGCGCCGCGCTCGCCGTACGCGGCGTCCAAGGCGGCGAGCGATCACCTGGTGCGCGCGTACGCGACGACGTACGGCCTCGAGGTCACGATCTCGAACTGCTCGAACAACTACGGGCCGTACCAGTTCCCCGAGAAGCTCGTCCCCCTCATGATCGTGAACGGCGCGCTCGGCAAACCGCTGCCGGTCTACGGCGACGGCAAGCAGGTGCGCGACTGGCTCCACGTCGAGGACCACTGCGCCGCGATCCTCGCGATCCTCGAGCGCGGCCGCCCCGGCGAGACCTACCACGTCGGCGGCGGCAACCAGCCGACCAACCTCGAGGTCGTCGAGGCGATCTGCCAGCTCCTCGATGTCCGGTACCCGGACGCGCCGCACGCGCCGCACCGCTCGCTCGTCACCCACGTCACCGACCGCCCCGGCCACGACCGCCGCTACGACCTCGACTGCACCAAGCTCGAGCGCGAGCTCGGCTGGCACCGCCGCCACGGCCTCGCCGACGGCCTCGCCGCGACGGTCGCCTGGTACGCGCAGAGCGGCGCCTGGCTCGCCGCGATCCGCGACAGCGACGACTACCGCCGCTGGATCGCCCTCAACTACGGCGCGCGCTGACCGGCGCGTTCGCGTATCGTCGGGCCCGTGAAGGGCATCATCCTCGCCGGCGGCCGCGGCACGCGCCTGTATCCGATCACGCGCGCCGTGTCGAAGCAGCTCCTGCCGGTCTACGACAAGCCGATGATCTACTACCCGCTGTCGGTGCTCATGCTCGCCGGCATCCGCGAGGTCCTGGTCATCTCGACGCCGGAGGACCTGCCCGCGTACCGGCGGCTCCTGCGCGACGGCGCGCAGTGGGGGCTCTCGTTCGCGTACGCCGAGCAGGCGGCGCCGCGCGGGCTCGCCGAGGCGTTCCTCATCGGCCGGGACTTCGTCGCCGGCGACCGCTGCGCGCTCGTGCTCGGCGACAACGTGTTCTACGGGTCGGGCCTGCAGGAGACCGTCGAGCGGGCCGCCGCCGCCCCCCGCGGCGCCGTCGTGTTCGCGTACCCGGTGCGCGACCCGGAGCGCTACGGCATCGTGGAGCTCGGGCCCGATCGCGAGGTGCGCTCGCTCGAGGAGAAGCCGGCGCGGCCGCGCTCGAACCTCGCGGTGCCCGGCATCTACTTCTACGACGAGCAGGTCTCCGAGCTGGCGGCGCAGGTGCGGCCGAGCGCGCGCGGCGAGCTCGAGATCACAGACCTGAACCGCCTCTACCTCGAGCGCGGCCAGCTCTCCGTCGAGGTGATGAGCCGCGGCATGGCCTGGCTCGACGCCGGCACGCACGAGTCCCTGCTCGACGCCTCGAGCTTCGTCCACGCGATCCAGCGCCGCACCGGCCTCATGATCGCGTGCCCCGAAGAAATCGCATGGCGCATGGGCTTCATCGACAAGGCGCAGCTCGCGGCCCTCGCCACCGACCTCCCCGACGAGTACGGCGCCTACGTCCGCGCGCTCTCGTTGTAACGCCCGCGGGCCGGGTACCCTCCATGGGTCATGGAGCCCGCGCGTCAGTCCGAAGCCCAGGACGATCAGGCCGTCGTGCGCCGCGTCGTCGGCGGCGCCCGGCACGACTTCACGATCCTCGTCCGCCGCTACAACCAGCGCCTCTACCGCGCGGCCCGCGGCATCGTGAAGGACGACGGCGAGGCCGAGGACGTCGTGCAGCAGGCCTGGCTGCAGGCGTACCGCAAGCTCGCGACCTTCCGCGGCGACGCCGCGTTCTCGACGTGGGTGACGCGCATCGCGATCCACGAGGCGCTCAGCCGCGTGCGCCGCGCGCCGGTCATCGCCGAGGTCGTCGACCAGCGTGACGCCGCCGACGGCCCCGCCGAGCACCGCTTCCAGCAGGAGCTCGGCGCGCTGCTCGAGCGCCACGTCGAGCGGCTGCCCCAGGGGCTGCGCGAGGTGCTCGTCCTGCGCGAGGTCGTCGAGCTCGACACCGCCGAGACCGCGGCCTGCCTCGGCATCAGCGAGGAGGCGGTGCGCGTCCGCCTCCACCGGGCCCGCGCCGCGGTCGCCACGTCGCTCACCGATGCGCTGTCGCCGGCCGGCGGGCTCTACGGCTTCGCCGGCGCGCGCTGCGACCGGATCACGGCGTGGGTCGACGACGCGATCGCGCGCGAGCCGCCGGCTACGGCGTGAAGCTCGTGACCGCGGCCAGGACGCGGTCGATGTCGGCGTCGCCGAGGTCGGTGTAGAGCGGCAGGCGCACGAGCGTGTCGGCGACGAGCTCGCTCACCGGGCAGTCGCCGGGCTGGCCGCCGGCCTTCCTGCCGACCTCGGACAGGTGCAGCGGCTGGTAGTGGAACGTCGCCTGGATGCCGGCGGCCGCGAGGTGCCCGATGAGCGCCTGGCGCGTCGCGAGATCGCGCACGCGCAGCCAGTAGATGTGGGCCGCGTGCGCGGCCGGCACCGGGACGTGCGGTCGCTGGACGCCGTGGCGCTCGGCCCACGGCGCGAGCTCGGCGTGGTAGCGCGCCCACGCGTGATGACGCGCCGTCTGGGTCGCGTCGGCCCGCTCGAGCTGCGCGACGAGGATCGCGGCGAGGATGTCGCTCGGCAGGTAGCTCGAGCCGAGGTCGACCCACGTGTACTTGTCGACCTCGCCGCGGAAGAAGCGGGCGCGGTTGGTGCCCTTCTCGCGGAGGATCTCCGCGCGCTCGTGGAGCGCCGGATCGTTGAGGACGAGCGCGCCGCCCTCGCCGCACGACAGGTTCTTGGTGTCGTGGAAGCTCTGGGTGGCCATCGTGCCGAAGCTGCCGAGCGGGCGGCCGCGCCACGCGCCGAGGAGGCTGTGCGCGTTGTCCTCGACGAGCGCCGCCGTGCCTCCGGCCGCGGCGAGCCCGTCGAGGTCGGCGGCGACGCCGGCGTAGTGCACGACGACGACCGCGCGCGTGCGCGGCGTGGCCTTGCGTGCCACGTCGGCGGGATCGAGGCAGAGCGTGCGCGGGTCGACGTCGGCGAACACGATCCGGGCGCCGCGCAGCGCGAACGCGCTCGCCGTCGAGACGAACGTGAACGACGGCACGATGACCTCGTCGCCGGGGCCGACGCCGAGGAGCAGCGCGCTCAGCTCGAGCGCGTGCGTGCACGACGTCGTCAAGAGCACGCGGCCGCCGCCGACGAGCGAGGAGAGCAGGGCGGACGCGCGCGCGGTGTACGGTCCGTCGCCGCGCCAGTGGTCGCCGCCGAGCGCGTCGCCGACGAGCGCCGCCTCGCGCCCGGTGCGGTGCGGGCGCGTGAACGGGATCGCGTAGCGCGTCACGCGCCGGGGTCCTTGCCGTCGACCTCCCGCACCACGTAGGGCGGTCGGTCGAGCAGGCGGAAGTGCGCGCGCCCCAGGTACTCCCCGATGATGCCGAGGCACAGGAGCTGCGCGCCGCTGAAGATCGACACGATGCACGCGAGGAACGGGAAGCCGGGGGCGCTGCCGCCGGCGATCGCGTAGCGGACGAGCACGAACGCGAGCACGGCGAGGCCGAAGCCCGTGAGGAGGAAGCCGATGAAGCTCGCGAGCCGGAGCGGGATCGTCGAGAACCCCGTCATCATGTTGATCGTGTGGGTGAGGAGCTTCTTGAACGTGTAGTTCGACTGCCCGATCGTCCGCTCGTCGTGGCGCACGAGGACGTGCGTGAAGCGCTGGGTGCCCCACGTGAGGAGCACGTCGATCGAGACGTACGAGCCGCGGAAGCTCTCGAACGCGTCGCGCAGCCGGGTGCGGAACACGCGCCACGAGCTCGCGCGCGCGGCGGTCTCCGCGCCCATCGAGCCCATGAGCACGCGCTTGCTGATGCGCGACGCGAGGCCGCGGAACAGGCCGTGCGGCTGCTTCGCGGGCGCGCCGTACACGACGTCGACGTCGTCGGTGAGCGCGGCGAGCAGCCGGGGCAGCTCCTCGGGCGGGTGCTGGAGATCGTCGTCGGTCGTGACGACGGTGTCGAAGCGCGCGGCGCGGATGCCGCAGAGCAGCGCCGGGTGCTGCCCGTAGTTGCGCATGAGCGCGATGGCGCGCACGCCGGGCTGGGTGCGCGCCAGGGCCGCCACGGCCTCGCCGGTCCCGTCGGGGCTGGCGTCGTCGACGAGGATGATCTCCCACGCGGAGGGCGCCTGCGCCTCCAGCACGGGCCGCAGCCGCTCGACGAGCGGTCCGATCGAGCCCTCGCTGCGGTAGCAGGGGATGACGACCGAGAGCCCGCGGGGCAACACGCTCCTCTGTGTACCATCCCGTCGCGGTCGACGTCCCGTCACAGCTCCGAGCAGACGATCGAGCCGCTCTGCGCCCGCACCTTCGCCTTGATCTCCTGCCCGTCCTTGTACTTCTTCCAGGTCCCCTCGCTCACGTCGCAGGTCCGCACGTTCTTGCCGTCGTTCAGCTCGAGCGTGAACACGCCCACCTTCTTGCCGGCGCGTCGCGCGCCCACGCCGGTCTGCACCTGCGACGGCGGCACCGCCGGCCACGCCACCTCCACGCCCTGGCCGTTCGCCTTCAGCTCCTCCGCCTTCGTCCAGCGATCGATGCGGTAGCTGCACCAGTCGTCATCGACGCCCTCGCGCTTCGTGCGCGGCGTGCACTGGTTGACCTCCTCGAACGTGCCGTCGCCCTTGTCCCGCTTGACGACCTTGCAGTCCTCGCCGTCCGGCACCTCCTTGGTCGAGCGCTGCTTGCGCGCGCACGAGAGCTGGCGCGCGCCCGTCGGCACCTCGTTCTTCCACGCCTCCTCGCCGACCTCGCGGTACTCCTCGATCTCCTGCACCGCCGCCCAGCGATGCGCGGTCACCGTCATCGCCACCTCCTGCTTGCGGATGCACAGGAACCAGACGAGGACGCCGAAGACGACGACGCCGAAGAGGATGTACCAGAGGAGGTTCGACTTCTTCTTCGCCGGCTTCGGAATCGTCACGCGCGCCACGTCCTTCGCGTCGCCGAGCGGCGCGCCGCACTGGCCGCAGTTCTTGGCCTTCGCCGACTGCGCCGTGCCGCACGAGCCGCACCTCCGGTCGCCGCCCGTGTAGACGTGGTCCTCGACCTTCACCTTGTCGGCGTCGCTCGGGAAGTACCGCTTCGTCTCGTCCTGCGGCGCGCCGCAGTTGGGGCAATGGCGGTGCGTCTTCCCGAGCAGCTTCTTCGCTTCGCAGTGGGAGCAGTCCCACAGCATCTCGTAGTGGCCGAGGCTCTCCTCGCGAGCTTTGTCCATGCCCCGATGGTATCAGCGCCGCGTCACTGCACCGTGACGGCGAGCGCGTAGTCGCCTTCGTCGCTCGGGTCGTAGCTGTCCACCACGATCATGACCTCGACCGGCGCGGCGGTCGTGTTGTCGTAGGCGATCGTCTCCGCCGCGCCGCTGCCGGACGCGTCGGCGCCGGCGAGGCACACGATCGGGTCGGCGTCACAGCTCGCGGCCGGCCCCCCGACGAAGTAGATCGACGTGTCCCAGGACGTCGTCGGCGTGACCGTGGCGGTGAGGCGCGCGCCCGCCGGTACGGTGATCGCGTGGACCCGGTCGTTGCCGTCGTGGAGGAAGGAGCCCGCGCATCCGCTCGGCGGCTGGTAGTCGTCGACGTAGCCGGCGGTGGTCGCCGTCGTGCCGGTCACGGTCGCGGCGCCGCCGGTGAGCGTGATCGGCTCCGCGAGCTGACACGTGTCGCCGGCGGGCGGCGGCGGGATCACGCCGACGGTGACCGCCAGGTCGTAGGTGCCCTCGTCGTCGCTGTCGTAGCCGTCGACGACGAGCAGGACCTCGACGGGCGAGCCCGTCGGGTTCACGTACGTCACGGTCTCCGCCCCGCCGCTCGAGCCGTTGTCGGCGCTCTCCAGGCACACGATCGGGCTCGCGTCGCACATCGCCGCCGGCCCGCCGACGAGGTTGAGCGTCACGTCGAAGCCCGTCTGCGGCGTGACCGTCGCGATCAGGCGCTCGCCCGCCGGCACGGTCACCGCGTGCACGCGGTCGTTGCCCTCGCCGTCCTCGCAAGACGCGTCGGTGGGGACGTAGTCGTTGGCGTAGAGCGAGGCGGTCGCGGTCGTCGCGCTCACCGTCGCCATGCCGCTCGAGAGCGTGATCGGCTCCGCGCTCTGGCACGTGTCGCCGGGCGGCGGCGCGCCGACCACGACGTCGAGCGTGAACGCGCCGCCGGTCGTCGACGTGCCGTCGACCACGACGAACACCGTGACGTCGGCGCCGGTCTCGTTCACGTGGCGGACGGTGTCGGGGGCGCCGCTCAGCCCCTCGTCGCTGCCGGCGAGGCAGGTGATCGGCATCGCGTCGCACATCGCGGCCGGCGCGCCGACGAGGTAGATGCCGGGGTCGTAGCCCGACGCCGGGGTGACGGTCGCGCCGAGCAACGCGCCGGCGGGCACCGAGACCTCGTACACGTGGTCCGGACCGTCCTGGAGGTAGCCGCTGGCGCAGGCGTCGGGCATGTAGTCGTTGGCGTAGCCCGCCGTCGTGCCGGTCAGGGTGGCGGTCCCGAGACCGCCGCTGATCGTGATCACCTCGGCCATCGCGCACGCGTCGCCCGCGAGCGGCATCGCGTCGGTCACCGCGTCGGGTGACGCATCGCTCGGCGCGTCCGCCGTCGGCGCATCGACCATGGGCGCGTCGACCTCGGGCGACGCGTCGGTCGCGGGCGCGTCGACGGCGATCGCGGCGTCGGGGCCGTCGTCGTCGCCGCCGTTCTCGGTGCCACCGGCGCAGGCGCCGGCGACGGCCAGGGTGAAGAGGGAGAGGGCAGGGAGTACGAAGCGTGGGAGGCGCGTCATGAGGGCGCGCACCCTATGTCAATCGGGATAGAGATACGAGCAGATCGACGCGTCGGATGGCAGGCCCGGCTCGGGCGTCATCGGACCGTCGCCCCCGTGGTCCTGACGCAGCGCGCTGGAGAGCGCGCGCCCGCCCGCGATCTCGCCGAGCACCGTCGCGCCCTCGGTCGCGGCCCGCTCGTACGTCGTGTAGTCGACGCGGAACAGGCCGAAGCGCGGCCCGAAGCCTTCGTGCCACTCGAAGTTGTCGAAGAGGCTCCAGTGGTAGTAGCCGCGCACGTCGACGCCCTCGCGCTTCGCGCGATCGACCTGCTCGAGCACGCGCACCACGTTCTCCGCGCGCCGCTTGCCGTCCTCGGTCGCGATGCCGGCCTCGGTGATGACGAGCGGCAGCCCGGGATAGCGCGCGCCCATGTCCTTCAGGATCGTGTAGAGGCCGGGCGCGTGGAACTCGTAGCCCATCGTGGGCACGCACGTCGTCGGATCGAGCGCCGGCAGGCACGAGCCGAGATCGAACGCGCCGAAGCACGGCGTCAGGTTCAGGACCGGCACGGCCTGCGCCGAACCGGTGACGCCGGCGCGGAAGTAGTACTGGATGCCGAGCCAGTCGAGCTTGCCGGCCCACTCGGGGTGCGCCTCGTCGCCGGTGCCGTCGAGCTGCGGGTCGAACGTGCCGTCGACGAACGCGTCGACCGCGACGTGGTGATAGACGTAGATCAGCTTGTCGCGCGCCGCGAGGTCGACCGCCTCCGTCGACGGCCGGTTGTTGCTCGCCGCCTGCCAGTCGACGACCGACAGCGTGAAGCCGACCGCCGCCGCGACGCCGTCGCCGTCGCCGTCCGTGGTGTCGGCCGCCTTGATCGCGTCGTACATCGCGGCGTGCGCGGCGAGGTAGTCGCGGATCACCGGCACGAGATCGGTGAGCAGCGAGGTGATGAGCACGCGCCCCGGCGGGAAGTTGCCGATGCCGTACGCCGCGATCAGGTAGTTCACCGGCTCGTTGAGGGTCGCCCACTCGTCGACGCGGTCGCCGTACCGGCGCGCGAGCTCGCCCGCGAGCTCCGCCATCTCCTCGACGACCTGCGGCCCGCCGGCGGATCCCAGCCCGCACAGGTTGGTGTCGGCCGGCTGCCCCGGCGTCGGGTTGCGCCCGCACCCGGCGTCGCGCGGATCGGCGATCCACACCGGGTTCGAGAAGTGGTGCACCGTGATCATCGGGCGGACGCCCCGCGCCCGCAGCTGATCGATGAGCTGCCTGTAGTGCGCGAAGGCGGCCTCGTCCCAGACGTCGCGCTCGGGCTCGAGCCGCGCCCACTCGACGCTGAAGCGGTAGCTGTCGAGGTTGGTGTCGACGAGGAGCTGGATGTCCTCGATCGCCTTCGAGTAGCCGCGCGACGCCTCGCCGACGAAGGCCTTGCCCTTGCCGAGGCCGCCGTCCACGGTTCGCTGTGACCAGACGTACCAGTCACTCGCCGGCGCTGCCTCCTCGATCTGGGTCGCGGCCGAGGCGGCCCCGAAGCGCCAGCCCGTCGCCCCCGCCTCGCCGACGAGCGGGCCCATCTCGCCGTACACGATCGCGGGCGGAGGATCGTCACCGCCGCATGCCGCGGCCGCCAGGGTCAGGGAGAGCGCGAGTCGATGCCGCATCGGCGCATCTAACCACGCGGTTTCCCTCACGGGAACAGCCTTGACAGCCCCCGTCCCGTCCATATACTCCGCCGCTTCCACAGGTACCCCGTGCCGTCCGAGACCAAGCCAGCCAACCCGTTTCGCGTGCTCGTCCGCGATCTTCCGGCCTCCCGCCGCATCGCGGTGACGCCGGCGTTCGTCGCCGAGGCGGTGAAGGGCCTTCCGCTGCGCGACGCCCTGGGCGGCGACGACGGCGAGGCGGCGACGCTCGAGGACGGCGGCACGGCCGAGCTCGAGCTCTACGGCGACGGCGAGAACGTGCATGCCAGCGGCAGGGTCACCGGCAAGGTGACGGTCGCGTGCAGCCGCTGCGTCGGTCCGGTCGCGCTCGAGCTCGACGAGCCCCTCCACGTCACGTTCCTGCCCGCACACGCGATGCCGTCCGAGCTCGACGAGGACTCGGCGGGCGAGGGCGTCGAGCTCGCCGAGAACGATCTCGACGTCTACCCGTACGACGGCGAGACCGTCGATCTCGAGCCGCTCATCCGCGAGCAGTACGTGCTCGCCGTGCCGTTCGCGCCGCTGTGCCGCGAGGACTGCCTCGGCCTGTGCCCGCAGTGCGGCGCCGACAAGAACCACGCGCCGTGCGCGTGCGAGAAGCCCGTCGATCCCCGCTTCGCAGCCCTAGAGGGGCTCAAGCTCCCGTCGTAGAAGAAGAAGAGGAAGCCATGGCACTCCAGAAGCGTCGTCGCGGGCCCGCCCGCACCGGTCATCAGCGTTCGGCCTGGATGAAGAAGTCGGGTGAGAACCGCCCGCTCGTCCAGGCGTGCCCCAACTGCGAGGCGCCGCGCATCCCGCACCGCGTCTGCCTGGCCTGCGGCTTCTACGATGGCCAGCAGGTGATGAAGGCCAAGTCCGCCGACGCCGGCGAGTGACTTTGCGGGCACGCGTGAGATAACTCGCGCGTGATCATCGCTCTCGACGCGATGGGCAGCGACAGCGCGCCCCGGCCGGAGGTGGCCGGGGCCGTGGCTGCCGTGCGCGAGGCGCAGCTCGAGATCATCCTCGTCGGTGATCGCGCGCGCCTCGAGGCCGAGCTGAAGCGCGTCGGCGCGCGCGCCGAGCGCGGCGTCACGATCGAGCACGCCGCCGAGCTCGTCACGATGGACGATCACCCCGGCGAGGTCTTCCGCAAGAAGCGGCAGAGCTCGCTGCGGGTGGCGACGGAGCTGGTGAAGGCGGGGCGCGCCCACGCGCTCGTCTCCGCCGGCAACTCGGGCGCCGTGCTGTCGCACGGGCTCTTCGTCCTCGGGCGCACGGCCGGCGTCGAGCGCCCGGCGATCGCGACGTCCTTCCCGACCCCGCACGGTCCGTTCACGGTGTGCGACGTGGGGGCCAACGTCGACGTGAAGCCGTCGATGCTCGCGCAGTTCGCCTTGCTCGGCGCCGCCTACGACCGCGTCGTGCACGCGCGCCCGCGCCCGCGCGTCGGCCTCCTGTCGAACGGCGGCGAGCCCGGCAAGGGCACGGAGCTGACCCGCGCCGCGCACGCGCTCCTCGAGGCGGCGGCGGCGCGTCCCGGCGCGAGCTTCCACTACATCGGTTACGTCGAGGGCAGCGACCTCTGGCGCGGCACCGTCGACGTCGTCGCGACCGACGGCTTCACCGGGAACGTCGTGCTCAAGGTCTGCGAGGGCGTCGCGGACGCGTTGTTCGGCCTCGTGCGCACGGAGCTGCGCGAGACGCCGCGGGCCAAGGTCGGCGGGCTCCTCGCCGCACCTGCGTTGCGCTCGCTCAAGAAGCGCATCGACTTCGCCGAGACCGGGGGCGCGTTGCTGGCCGGCGTCGACGGCGTGGTGATCATCGCTCACGGGCGCAGCGACACGACGGCGATCAAGAACGCGGTCAAGCTCGCGGATCGCTTCGCGCGGGCGGAGCTGCCCGCGCGCATGCGCGACGCGATCGCCGCGCCTGCCGCGCCGGCCGCGCCTGCGTAAGGATTTTCGCGGGGCTGGCCGCTTTTCTCGCGGGCGGCTCTGTGCCAAACAGCGGGCGTGACGACTGCGCTCCTCTTCCCGGGCCAAGGCTCACAGCGCGTGGGCATGGGTCGCGACCTCGCGCACCGCTTCGACGTCGCTCGCCGCACCTACGAGGAAGCGGACGACGCGCTCGGCTTCAAGATCAGCACCCTCTGCTTCGAGGGCCCGGAAGACGACCTGACGCTCACGCAGTACAGCCAGCCGGCGATCCTCACGACGTCGATGGCGGTGTTCCGGGTGCTCTCGGCCGAGAAGGGCCTCCGCTTCGACCTCTGCGCCGGTCACTCGCTCGGCGAGTGGACCGCGCTCTCGGCCGCCGGCGCGCTCGCGTTCGCCGACGCCGTGCGGCTCACGCACCAGCGCGGCCTCTTCATGCAGGAGGCCGTCCCCGTCGGCGTCGGCTCGATGGCCGCGCTCATGGGCCTCGAGCTGCCCCAGGCGATCGAGCTCTGCGTCGCCGCGCGCGCCGAGGGCGAGCCGTGCGAGCCGGCCAACCTGAACGGCGGCGGCCAGATCGTGATCTCCGGGCACGCCGCCGCGATCGACCGCGCGATCGCCGCCGCGAAGGGGAAGGGCGCCAAGCGCGCCGTGAAGCTCCAGGTGAGCGCGCCCTTCCACTGCTCGATGATGCAGCCGGCCGCCGACCAGCTCGCGCAGGCGCTCGCCGCCGTCACGGTCTCGACGCCGCGCGTGCCGGTCGTCACCAACGTCACCGCCGAGCCGACGACCGACGCGGCCCGGATCAAGGAGCTGCTCGTCGAGCAGGTCACCGCGCCGGTGCGCTGGGAGGAGTCGGTGAAGGCGCTCGCCGCCGCCGGCGTGACCCGCGCCTACGAGCTCGGCGCCGGCTCGGTGCTGCGCGGCCTCGTCAAGCGCATCGCGGAGACGATCGCGGTCGACACGATCGGCGAGCCGCACGAAGTGGACGCATTCCAGGGGACGTGAGGAAGACATGGCGATCACCGACAAGGCTCTCGACGGCCGCGTGGCCCTCGTCACCGGCGGCTCGCGGGGCATCGGCCGCGCGATCTGCGTCGCGCTCGCGCGCCGCGGCGCCAAGGTCATCATCAACTACGCCGCCCGCGAGGACGCCGCGCGCGAGACCGCCGAGCTGGTGAACGCCGCCGGCGGCACCGCGGCGCTGTCGGCGTTCGACGTCGCCAGCGGCGACGCGGTCACCGAGGCGGTGAAGGCGATCGGCAAGGACCACGGCGGCCTCGACATCCTCGTCAACAACGCGGGCGTCGCGATCAACGGCCTCCTCATGCGCTACAAGGACGACCAGTGGGCGCGGACGCTGCAGGTGAACCTCGCCGGCGCCTTCCACTGCGCGCGCGCCGCGGCGTCGCTCCTCCTGCGCGCCAAGGAGCGCGGCCGCATCGTCAACATCACGTCGGTCGTGGGCGAGAGCGGGAACGCCGGGCAGGTCGCGTACGCCGCGTCCAAGGCCGGCATGATCGGCCTCACCCAGTCGCTCGCCAAGGAGCTCGCGTCGCGCGGCGTCACCGCCAACGCGGTCTCGCCGGGCTTCATCGACACCGACATGACGGCCGAGCACCTCCCCGAGGCGGCGCGCGCCAAGCTCCTCGAGCAGATCCCGCTGGCTCGCATCGGCCTCGCCGACGACGTGGCCCACGCGGTCGCCTTTTTGGCCGGACCGGAGGCCGCCTACATCACGGGCCAGGTCCTCCGCGTCAACGGCGGCCTGTTGATGTAGAGCGGCCTTTCGTACTAAAGACCGCAAGAGAAAGGTAAACGACACCATGTCCGACACGATCGAAGCGAAGGTCAAGGAGATCATCTGCCAGCAGCTCGAGGTCTCCCCCGAGCAGCTCCGTCCCGAGGCGTCCTTCGTCGACGATCTCAAGGCCGACTCGCTCGCCGTCGTCGAGCTGGTCCTCGCCCTCGAGCAGGAGTTCAAGCTCGAGATCCCCGAGGAGGACACCGAGCGCATCAAGACGGTGAAGGACGCGCTCGACTACATCAAGTCGCACGCGTCCTGAGGCAGGGTAGACGAGCCCATGCGCCGCGTCGTCATCACCGGAATCGGTCTCATCACGCCGATCGGCATCGGCCGCGAGGAGACCTGGCAGGCGCTGCTCGCCGGCAAGAGCGGCGCCGCGCCCACCACGCTGTTCGACGCCAAGGACTTCGCCTCCAAGTTCGCTTGCGAGGTGAAGGACTGGGAGCAGGTCCGCACGCGCTGGCTCGACAAGCGCGAGGTGAAGCACATGGACCGCTTCCTCCAGTTCGGCATCGCCGCCGGCATGATGGCGATGGAGGACGCGGGCTACCCGGGCAACCGGGCGCCCGCCGGCGAGGAAGATCGCTGGGGCGTCTACATGGGCGCAGGCCTCGGCGGGGTCGCCACCATCGAGGCGACGCACGACAGCGGCCGGGCCAAGGGGCCGCGCTACGGCTTCAACCCGTACTTCGTCACCGACATCATCATCAACATGATCCCCGGCGTGCTCTCGATCCGCACCGGGGCGCGGGGCGCCAACTTCTCGCACGTCTCGGCGTGCTCGACGGGTGCGCACTCGATCGGCGAGGCCATGCGCAACATCCGCCACGGCTACGCCGACGTGATGATCGCGGGCGGCGCCGAGGCGACGATCACGATGCTCGGCGTCGGCGGCTTCAACGCGATGCGCGCGATGTCGACGCGCAACGACGCGCCCGAGAAGGCGTCGCGCCCGTTCGAGAAGGACCGCGACGGCTTCGTGATCGGCGAGGGCGCCGGCGCGCTCGTGCTCGAGGAGTACGAGCACGCGAAGGCGCGCGGCGCGCGGATCTACGGCGAGGTGAAGGGCTACGCCGCCAACAGCGACGCCCACCACATCACCGCGCCCGCGCCCGAGGGCATCGGCGCGCAGCGCTGCATGAAGCAGGCGCTCGCCGACGCCGGCCTCGCCCCCGAGGCGATCGGCTACATCAACGCGCACGGCACGTCGACCGAGTTCAACGACAAGAACGAGACCGCGGCGATCAAGGCGGTCTTCGGCGACCACGCGAAGAAGCTCGCGGTGTCGTCGACGAAGTCGATGACCGGCCACACGCTCGGCGCCGCCGGCGCGATCGAGGCCGGGATCACGATGCTCGCGCTCACGCGCGGCGTCCTGCCGCCGACGATCAACTACGACACGCCGGACCCCGAGTGCGACCTCGACTACGTGCCCAACCAGGCGCGCGAGCAGCGCGTGCATGCTGCCGTGTCGAACTCGTTCGGCTTCGGCGGCACCAACGCGGCGCTCGTCCTCACGCGTGACCTGGCGAGCGACGGGAAGGCCGGATGACCGTGCGCTGGTACGTCGGCAGCGACCACGCCGGGTTCGCGCTCAAGCGCCACCTGTGCGAGGTGTTGCGCTCGCTCGGCGACGAGGTGAACGACCTCGGCACCGAGAACGAGCAGGCCGTCGACTACCCGGACTTCGGCGCCGCCGTCGGGCGCGCCGTCGCGTCGGCGCGCGGCCCGGCGCTCGGCCTCGTCATCTGCGGCACCGGCGTGGGCATCGGCATCGCCGCGAACAAGGTGCCGGGCGTGCGCTGCGCGCTCTGCACCGAGGCCTTCACGGCGACCGCGGCCCGCGCCCACAACGACGCCAACGTGATCGCGCTCGGCGCGCGCGTCATCGGCGCCGGCGTCGCCGAGGCGTGCCTGCGCGCCTTCCGCGACACGACCTTCGAAGGCGGCCGCCACGCGCGGCGGGTCGGCAAGCTCAACACGCTCGACGACGCTGCCCGGGGCAGCTAGGCGCGAAGGGGGCCGGAGAGTCACATGCGCTGCCCCTTCTGTGGTGAGGACGAGGACAAGGTCAACGACTCGCGCACGTCGAAGGATGGTCGCGAGATCCGGCGGCGACGCGAGTGCCTGCGCTGCGAGCGCCGCTTCACCACCTACGAGCGCGTCGACGAGGCGATGCCGGTCGTGGTGAAGAACGACGGCCGGCGCGAGCCGTTCGACGTGCACAAGATCGAGCGCGGCATCTCGTTCGCGGTGATCAAGCGCCCGGTGTCGCCGGAGCAGGTGCGCCAGATCGCCGAGGCGGTCGAGCGCGAGATCAGCGAGCTCGGCGTCGACGAGATCCCGTCGCGCGACGTCGGCGAGCGGGTGCTGCCGCGGCTGCGCGCGCTCGATTCGGTCGCGTACGTGCGCTTCGCGTCGATCTACCGCGACTTCGAGAACCTCGAGGAGTTCGCGCGCGAGCTGCGCGCGCTCAAGAAGGCCGGTGGCGAGAGCGCGTAAGGTCGCCGCGGTCGCGGCGGACCCCGTCGATGCGCGCTGGATGCAGCGCTGCCTCGAGCTCGCCGCGCGCGGCGGCCGCACGTCGCCGAACCCGCAGGTCGGGTGCGTCATCGTCGGCAAGCACGGCAAGGTGCTCGCCGAGGGCTGGCACCGCGGGCCGGGTACGGCGCACGGCGAGGTCGACGCGCTCGCGAAGCTCGACAAGGCCGGCCGCAAGGCGAAGGGCGCGACCCTCTACGTCAACCTCGAGCCGTGCAACCACCACGGGCGCACGCCGCCGTGACCGCGCACCGGGTCCATCGCGCCGATCACGACGCGCGCGACGCCGCTCGCGATCACCGCGGGCGCGCATCGCGAAGGCGGGCATCGCGGTCACCCGCGGCGTGCTCGCGCCGGCGTGCGAGGAGCTGAACCGCGGCTTCTTCACGTGGGCCCGGCTCGGGCGGCCGTGGTTCACGCTCAAGGCCGCCATGACGCTCGACGGCCGCATCGCGACCTCGTCGGGCGCGTC
Organism: Kofleriaceae bacterium; assembly: GCA_019912685.1. GTDB lineage: Bacteria > Myxococcota_A > Polyangia > Haliangiales > Haliangiaceae > UBA2376. The sequence goes on along the minus strand of JAIOII010001028.1, from coordinate 157 downwards.
GCAGTGGATCACCGGCGCGGCCGCGCGCGCGACCGTGCACGCGCTGCGCGCGCGCCACGACGCCGTGCTCGTGGGCGTCGGCACCGTGCTCGCCGACGACCCGAAGCTCACGGTGCGCGACGCGGATGGCGTCGATCCGGTGCGCATCGTGCTCGAC
>JAIOII010001027.1 GCA_019912685.1 Kofleriaceae bacterium | reverse complement strand
GCGTAGCGGCATGCGCCGCCTCGACCCCGGAAGCCCCGAGCCGCTCGGGGTGAGCCTCGCCGCCGGCGGCGCGAACGTCGCCGTCCACTCGGCGCACGCCACCGCCATCGAGCTGTGCCTCTTCGACGCGGCGGGCGAGCGCGAGACGGAGCGCATCGCTCTGCCCGAGCGCACGGGCGACGTCTTCCACGGCTTCGTCCCGGGGATCACCGCGGGGGCGAGATACGGCCTTCGCGCGCACGGCCCATGGGCGCCGGCCGAGGGGCACCGCTTCAACGCCGCCAAGCTCCTCGTCGACCCCTTCGCCACCGCGCTCGACCGCCGCTTCGCGCTGCACCCGTCGGTGTTCGGCGCGCTTCCCAACGGCGTGACGCGGGACGAGGTCGACAGCGCCCCCGTCGTGCCCCGGGCCATCGTCACGCCGCACGCCGCGCCTGCTCCCGCCGGCGCGCGCGTGCCGTGGGGCGAGACGGTGATCTACGAGCTGCACGCGCGCGGGTTCACGCAATCGCACCCGGGCGTGCCGGCGGCGATCCGCGGCACGCTCGCGGGCCTCGCGCACCCCGCGGCGCTCGACCACCTCTCCCGGCTGGGCGTCACCACGGTCGAGCTGATGCCGCTCGCGGCCTGGGCGGACGAGCGCCACCTGCCGCCGCTGGGGCTCGCGAACTACTGGGGCTACAACCCCGTCGTGCTCCTCGCGCCGGACCCCGCCCTCGCGCCCGGCGGCATGGCCGAGCTCGCGGCCTACGTCGAGGCGCTGCACGCCGCGGGGCTCGAAGTGCTGCTGGACGTGGTCCTCAACCACACCGGCGAAGGCGACGAGCACGGGCCGACGCTCTCGCTGCGCGGGCTGGACAACGCCACCTATTACCGGCTCGCGCCGGGCAACCCGGCGCGTTACGCGAACGACGCGGGCTGCGGCAACACGCTCGCGCTCGAGCGCGCCCCCGTCGCCCGCCTCGCCCTCGACGCGCTTCGCCACTGGGCCGCGGCCGGCGTCGACGGATTCCGCTTCGACCTCGCGACGACGCTGGCCCGCACGACCGGCGGGTTCGACCCGCAGGCGCCCTTCCTGCAGGCCATCGCGCAGGACCCTGTGCTGCGCGGCCTCAAGCTCGTGGCCGAACCCTGGGACGTGGGGCCCGGCGGGCATCGCCTCGGCGCCTTTCCCGCCGCCTGGGGCGAGTGGAACGACCGCTACCGCGACGCCGTGCGCCGCTTCTGGCGCGGCGACGCGGGCCTGCGCGGGGAGCTCGCGACGCGGCTCGCCGGATCGGCCGACCTCTTCGCCGCTTCACGCCGGCCACCGTCGCGCTCCGTCAACTTCATCACGGCGCACGACGGCTTCACGCTCGCCGACCTCGCGGCCCACGGCGCCAAGCACAACGAGGCCAACGGCGAGGCCAACCGCGACGGCACCGACGCCAACTACTCCTGGAACCACGGCGCCGAAGGCGCGACGGACGACCCGCGCATCGTCGCCGCCCGCCGCGCGGATGCGCGCGCCCTCCTCGCCACGCTCCTCGCCTCCCGCGGCACGCCGATGCTCTCGATGGGAGACGAGCTGGGGCGCACGCAGCACGGCAACAACAACGCCTACGCGCAGGACAACGCCCTCTCGTGGGTCGACTGGGCCGGCGCGGACGGCGAC
>JAIOII010001026.1 GCA_019912685.1 Kofleriaceae bacterium | reverse complement strand
TCCGCCGCGGATGCGTGTGGAGCCGCCGCCAGCGCCAGCGCCGTCGCCGTCGCCAGCGCCTGTGCCTGCGCCGTCGACGGTGGCGTCCACGCAGACGTCGCCGTCGCCGTCAATGTCCACGACCACGACCACGACCACGTCAACGTCAACGTCAACGTCAACGGCGACGGGAACGACGGTGTTCAGCTGGGCCGCCGTCCTCGACGAGCTCGAGAAGCGCCGCAAGCTGTCGGTGTTCGGCAACTACCAGCACGCGCGCGTGCTCACCTTCGGGCCGGAGCTCGTCGAGCTCGGCTTCTCCGCCGACTACACGCTCGGCGACATGGCGAAGGGCGCGGACCAGGTCGACGTCGTGACCGGCATCGTGCGCGAGCTCTCCGGCAAGAACACGAAGGTGACGGTGAAGATGCTCTCGGCGACGGAGAGCGCGGCGATCCCGGCGCGCTCGACCATCGAGGAGACGAGGGCGAAAGCCGACGACGAGCGACGCCGCCGCGAGGCCGAGGCGCGCGAGCACCCGATGACGCGCCTGGTCCTCGAGACCTTCGGCGGCGCCATCAAGGAGATCAAGACCGATGTCTAACCCGAAGATGCCCGACCTCAACCAGCTCATGAAGCAGGCGCAGCGCCTGCAAGCCGACGTCGCCAAGGCGCAGGAAGAGGTCGCCAAGCTCACCGCCGACGGTCAGGCCGGCGGCGGCATGGTGACCGTGACCGTCAACGGCACGTTCGACATCGTCCAGGTGAAGCTCGACAAGGCCGTCGTCGATCCGTCGGACATCGCCATGCTCGAGGACCTCATCACCGCCGCGGTCAACGCCGCCAACGCGCGCATGCGCGAGGTCACGAAGCAGCACATGTCGAAGGTGATGGGCGGCATGAACATCCCGGGCATGCCCGGGATGTTCTGAAACCCGTGCCCGTGCCCGTGCCCGTGCCCGTGCCCGCTCGAGAGCAGGGCGCACATGGCTGATCTGATCCAGCGCCTCGTGCAGGAGCTCGCGCGCCTGCCCGGCATCGGCGAGAAGTCCGCCACCCGGCTCGCGATGCACCTCATCCGCGCCCCCCGCCAGCAGGTGCGCGACCTCGCGCAGGCGCTGCTCGACGCGACCGAGAAGATCGGCCTCTGCTCGGTCTGCATGACGCTCACCGAGACCGATCCGTGTCGGCTCTGCGCCGACACGCGGCGCGAGCCGGACACCATCTGCGTCGTCGCGCAGCCGTCGGACGTCCTCGCGATCGAGCGCGGCGGCCATTTCCGCGGCCGCTACCATGTGCTGCATGGTGTGCTCTCCCCGCTCGAGGGCATCGGCCCCGACGAGCTGCGCATCGCCGAGCTGGTGCGCCGCCTCGGACCCGCGAAGGACGGCGAACCCGCGGTCGCCGAGGTCATCATCGCGACGGCGCCCACCGTCGAGGGCGAGTCCACGGCGATGTACCTGGCCCGCCTGGTCAAGCCGCTCGGCGTGAAGGTCTCGCGCATCGCGACCGGGCTCCCGGTCGGCGGCGACCTCGAGTACACCGATCAGGCGACGATCGCTCGCGCGCTGGCCGGTCGCTCGCCGCTCTAGACATATCTGCCTGGAAAGGTTGAAAGAACCTGGCCGTCATACGATCCTAGGTCACGCTGGCAGGGAGCTCAAGGAGCGATGTCCAACCAACTGGTGATGTACGAAGAGGAGCTGCAGCAGATCAGCGCGATCTGCGACGTGCTCCAGCGAGACTCGAACGCCAAGGCGGTTCTGGTCATCGACAAGAACGGTCAAGCAATCGCTCAGTCCGGCGAAGTCGAGCATCTCGACGTCACGTCGCTGTCGTCGCTGACCGCCGGTAATGTCGCCGCGACGGGCGGCATCGCGTCGCTGCTCGCCGAGAAGGAGTTCGCGGGGCAGTTCCACGAGGGCGAGAAGACCAACGTCCACATCTCGATCGTCGGAGCGCGCGTGATCCTGCTCGTGCTCTTCGACGAGCGCAGCTCGCTCGGCCTCGTCCGCTTGCGCGTGCGCAAGGCGGCCGTCGAGCTCAGCCAGGTCCTCGAGGTGCTCGTCAAGAAGAGCGAGGCCGGCAATCAGCCGTCGGTGTTCGCGGAGATCACCGACGACGACATCGACAACCTGTTCAACGATTAGTCCGCCGAGACGAGAAGACGACCCATGAGCTTCATCAACTACTCGTCTCGCGAGATCAACTGCAAGATCGTCTACTACGGCCCAGGGCTCTGCGGGAAGACGACGAACCTGCAGTACATCTACAACAAGACCAATCCCGAGGCGAAGGGCAAGATGATCTCCCTCGCCACGGAGACCGAGCGCACGCTCTTCTTCGACTTCCTGCCGCTGTCGCTCGGCGAGATCCGCGGCTTCCGCACGCGCTTCCACCTGTACACGGTCCCCGGCCAGGTGTTCTACGACGCGAGCCGCAAGCTGATCCTGAAGGGCGTCGACGGCGTCGTGTTCGTCGGTGATTCGCAGGTCGAGCGCATGGAAGCGAACATCGAGTCGCTCGACAACCTGCGCACGAACCTCGCCGAGCAGGGCTACGACCTCGACAAGCTCCCCTACTGCGTCCAGTTCAACAAGCGCGACCTCCCCAACTCGGCGCCGCTCGAGGAGCTGACCGAGGTCCTCAACCCGACCAAGGTCCCGCAGTTCGAGGCGGTCGCCACGAAGGGTGTCGGGGTGTTCGACACGCTCAAGGCGGTCGCGAAGCTGGTGCTCACCGAGCTCAAGCGAGGGAGCTGAAGAGACCGGGATGACCACGATGATGACGACCACGGCCCGCCCGCGCTTCCGCACCGATCTCGTCGCCGAGCCCATCGAGGAAGGCGGCCACCGCTACATCGACGTCGTCGATCCGGACACCGGCAACGGCTTCCGCTTCTTCGAGGTCGAGTACTCGCTGGCGTGCGCGATGGACGGCGAGCGCGACATGGCCGGGCTCGTGCAGTGGGCGAAGGAAGACCTCGGCATCGAGCCGTCGACGAAGGAGCTCGCGACGGTCATCTCGACGCTCGGCGAGCTCGGGTACCTCGACAGCGGCGCCGCGGCGGCCGCGCCTGGCGCCAGCGATGGCTCCGACCTCGGCCTCACTCCCGGCGTCGTCGCCGCGCCACGCGCCGCGTACGACGGCCCCCGCGAGGACATCGAGCTCG
>JAIOII010001025.1 GCA_019912685.1 Kofleriaceae bacterium | reverse complement strand
GGATCGCCGTCTGACGCCCCGTCGGCGCGGGCTGCGCCGGGAACGGTCGATCCATCCGGGTCGGGCGGTCCTTGGACATCGGTGCCGCCCCTTATCGAGGCCGCCCCGAAAAGTTGCGCGCCGGCCGCCGATTTCTCGACGGCCGGCGCAACCAGGCGATCTTGCTAGCTATCCCGCGATCAGAGCGCCGACTGGCCGGCGTTGATCAGACCCCAGGTATGAGCCGAGCCAGCGCCGGTCGTCCAATCGGCCTTGTCGTTCTCGTCGGTGTCGTCGAGACGCTGGAGCGTGGTGCCGGTGTTCGTGTCGCCGCTGTTGTTCGAATCGAGGACCGCGTTGAAGCGGAAGTCGTCATCGACATACCCGCCCGCGGGCGTCCCGCCTCCGACGTTCTGCCACTGGTTCGCCGCGGCGCACGCCGCGGCCTGCGTCTCGCTACCGGCGGCGACGTTGCTGGGGGTCTGGGCGGTAGGCGCCGTGTCGTCGTCGATGAGCGCGCAGTCCATGATCGCGCCCGTCGCGTCGTACAGCGTGATCACGTTGTCCGTCGCGACGAGTCCCGCGTCGGACGAGTACCAGTCGAGCGCCGTGTCGTAGTTGCGCGTGAACATGGCGGCGGGCTGACCGGCGACCGTCGTCTCGTTCATCGCACCATTGCCGCTGACGAGCGGATTGCAGGTCGCGCTGCCGCTGTTCGTGTGGAGGACGATGATGTCGTTCGTGGCCACGCTCAGCGCCGTGAACGTGAAGCTCATCTCGTTGTTGGACGCCGTGCCCGTCCGCTCCTGCACCTTGTACCCGGTCATGACGCCGCCCGAGATCACGCGCAGCTCGATGAGGTCACAGCCGCTGCCGATGTTCGCGTTGATCTCGTTGATCCGCAGCACCGCGGGCGTGACGAAGCCCATGAACATGAACATGTTCGGCGTGCCCATGGCGGTGCCCGCCAGATCGGTCACCGAGCTCGCGACCGTGAGCATGTACATCGTCGTGCCGCTCTGCGCGGAGGTGGTCAACGTCACCGTGCGCCCGCTGACCGTCGCCGCCGACGCGGTGAGGCCGTTGTCGAACGTGAACTGCGAGCCGTCGGCGTTGACGCTGTTCTCGTCGATGAACCGCGAGAACGTTACCCGCACCGACGTCGCGGAGAGCGCGACGACGTTGGTGACGACCGGGCCCGGGCAGTCCATCACGGTGAAGTCGCCGGACACGTACGCCGTGAGCTGCGCGATCGCGTTGAAGCGGTGCACCGGCGTGTTGTCGAGCGTGAAGCTGCAGCCGTTCGCCATGTCCGCGGCGTCGCGCACCGCCGTCGGGATGCGCAGGACGAAGTTCGCCGACACGGCGTTGATGCCCGTCGTCGTGATCTGCGCCGACTCGAAGCCGCTACCAGCGCTGGTGAAGTCCGAGCCGATCGTTCCACTGACGTCGATGATCTCGGAGTCGTAGCTGTCGAGCGCCGTGACGAGGTCGGTGGCGGCCGAGACGTCCTGTGCGAGCGCGCCGACGTCGGCGCCCTGCGACGAGCGCGTGAAGCCGGTGATCGCGGTCGCGCGCGGCTGCATCGCTTCGACCGTCACGTTCGTGACCGTGAAGCTCACGACGTCGCCCACCTCGGGCACGGGGGTGAGCGTCGCCGGATCGACGGCGATCATGACGGCCGGGCCGTTCTGCTCGGCCTGCACGGTGAAGCCCGCCGGATCGTTCGCGGGGGTGCCGCCGACCGGCTTGATGTACGTGACGGTGACGTCGGTGACCGGCAGGCTGACGGCGCCGCTCGCAGCGCGCACGAAGCCGATCGACTCCGACGGCGTGGGCATCGCGTCGGTGGGGGCGTCGACCATCGCGTCGGGCGCGGCGTCGATGCCCGCGTCGACGTCGGGGGCGTCGATGTCCGGGGCGTCGG
>JAIOII010000107.1 GCA_019912685.1 Kofleriaceae bacterium | reverse complement strand
GCGCGCGCCGTCGAGGTCGCCGCGATGCTCGGCAACTCGGTCGTGTCGGTGAAGCACGTGATGAACCCGCGCGGCGGCAAGGTGTCGTCGACGACGCAGGTGTTCTTCGCCCTCTCCGTGCTGTTCCTGGTCGTCGGCCTCGTCGGCTTCGGCGCCGGTTACTACAACGCGTCGTTCAACCAGGCGAAGAAGCACCAGTGGGTCGAGGTCGACAAGAAGCCGGCCTGGGCCTACCGCCCCAAGAAGCTCGGCGTCGCCAACGACGTCATGGTGTTCCTCGGCTTCCCGCTCGGCATCGCGTTCCTCGCGTCGGGCCTCCTGCGCCTGCGCGACGAGAAGAACGGCAACCCCTGGTTCCGCATCGGGCAGAACCAGCAGAACGAGTTCCCGACGACGGAGTCGCCGGCCGACAGCTTCCCGCTGATCGCGCCGCGCGGCGACGACTTCGTCTTCAACTACGCCCAGGGCATGGAGGGCGAGATGCAGGTCGACGGACAGTCGATCTCGCTCGCCGAGCTCCAGGCGCAGGGCAGGGCGACGCCGTCGACGACGGCGCCCGGCGGCCTCGAGGTCGCGATCCCGCAGAAGGCGCGCATCCGCGTGAAGAGCGGCAACGCGACCTTCCTCGTCAACTCGGTCCCGCAGCCCAAGCGTCACCCGGTGCCGCTGTTCGCGACCCTCGAGGCCGCGGTGCTGCTCTTCTTCGCCGGCTCGGCGATCGTGCACTTCGGCTTCGTCTTCCTGCTCTGGACGGTGCCACCCGACCAGGACACGGCGCTCACCGACATGGCCGTGAACGAGGACACGTCGAACCGCGCGCAGACCACCTCGCAGGAGGATCCGCCGCCGCCCGAGCCCGAGGAGGAGGAAGAGGGCGAGGACGAGTCCGGTGGTACGGGCACCGCGATGATGCTCGAGGAAGGCAAGATGGGAAAGAAGGACTCGGATCGCGCCGAGGGCCAGTACAAGATGAAGAAGAACGCCGACCAGGAGCAGCTCGCGCGCCAGCAGGCGATCGAGCAGGCCCGCACGGCCGGCGTCCTCGGATCGGCCGCGCTGACCCAGGGCGGCACCTTCGCCTCGATCACCGGCACGGGTGACATCTCGTCCGGCTTCGACGACCTCGACATCCAGGGCGGTCTCCTCGGCAACGAGCCGGGCGAGATGGCCGGTGGCTTCGGCTTCGGCCGCTCGGGCTTCGGCCCGGGTGGCGGTGGCACCGGCTGGGGCACCATCGGCACCGGTCGCTACGGCACCATCGGTCACGGCTCGGGCACGGGCTCGGGCTACGGCGTCGGCTCGGGTCGCGGCGGTATGCGCGGCCGCCAGTCGTCGGTGCCGCAGGTCCGCATCGGCCAGCCGCAGTCGGTCGGTGACCTCGACAAGGCGATCATCCGCCGCTACATCAAGCGCAACATCCAGAAGATCACGTACTGCTACGAGAAGCAGCTGCTCGCCCGCCCCGGCCTCGAGGGCACGGTGTCGACGCAGTTCTTCATCTCGCCGAACGGCACGGTGTCGGCGTCGAACGCGAGCGGCGTCGACTCCGAGGTCGCGAGCTGCGTCGCCGGCGTGATCAAGGCGATCGAGTTCCCGAAGCCGAAGGGCGGCGGTGGCGTGCAGGTGAACTACCCGTTCAACTTCAGACCGACTGGCGGATGAGAATCCGCCAGGGGACCGGCGGCTGAAAACGGGGCGGAAGCGAGCCCTTCGAAACGGCGGTCCCTGCGGGACCGCCGTTTTGGCTTTCGGTAGAAGGGTAAGGGTAAGGGTAAGGGTAAGGGTAAGGCTCAGACCTGGCTCCGGGGCCGCTGCCTCCACGACCGCGGTGCTCACGCGCGAGCGCCGAGACCCGAGCTGAGCGCGAGCCCTCGCGCAGGCACCCTGGCCTTACCCTTACCCTTACCCTTACCCTTACCCTTCTACTCTCTCCCTTCGCTGATCTCCTCTGACGTCCTCGTGTTTCGTCGCAACTGATCTTGAGCACGTCGCGCGCTCGGCTTACGGTCGTTGCGCCAAGGAGGGACCCATGGCCCGACTCCTCGTTACGAGAATCCTCACCATCACCGCCGTCGCCGCGCTCCTCGTGCTCGGCACGGGCTGTCCGGACAAGTCGAAGGCCGAGGCGATCAAGGCCGCGAACCGCGGCGCCAAGGCGCTCTCGTCGAAGCAGTTCGACACGGCGATCACCGAGTTCAAGGAGGCGGTCCGCCTCGATCGCGACAACTTCATGGCGTGGTACCAGCTCGGCGAGTCGTACCGCGCGAAGAAGGAATGGAACGAGGCGGTCGAGGCGTTCGAGAGCGCCTCGCGTCTCCGCCCGAACGACGTGATGCTGAACGTCCGCTTCGGCGCGGCGCTCTACGAGCAGGCCGTCGATCGCGAGCGTCAGGCCGAGGCGACGCGCCTGAAGAAGAAGCCCGAGGAGGTGACGCCCGATCTTCGCGGCGTCAACTTCGACGCGGCGCTGCAGCGGCTCGAGGCAGCGGTCAAGGTCGACCCCAACCTCTACAACGCGCAGTACTACATCGGCCGCATCTACCGCGATCAGTTCAAGGACGCGCAGGCCGCCGACGCGTTCACCAAGGCGATCCTCGCGTGGCCGCGGTTCGGGGCGCCGTACATCGCGCTCGGCGAGCTCTACCGTCGCTGGGACTACCCGAACGAGGCGATCCAGGTCGTCTCGCAGGGCGTCGAGCACGTCATGGAGAACGAGGACAAGAGCAAGCTCTTCTACATCCTCGGCATGGCGTACTTCGACAAGGTCGAGGACTCGAAGGCGATCACCGCGTTCACCGAGGCGCTCAAGCTGTCCAAGGACAACCACAAGGCGAAGTTCCAGCGCGGCCAGTCGCACTTCCGCATGGGCCAGCTGAAGGAGGCCGACAAGGACTTCGAGGAGTTCTCGAAGTCGGCCGGCTCGGGCCTCGCGGCGCTCAAGGGCATCGCGCAGAAGTTCCGGTTCCAGATCGCCGCCAAGCAGCAACCCGGCGGCGGCTGAACCGCCGCCCGGCCGGCGGCGGCCGAGCGCATTCGCGCGCTTCCGTGCGTGCAGGGCATCGGGTCGATCAGGTTTTCGGCCGGTGCCCTGTGTGTTTTCGGGCGCTTTTTCGCCAAGCCCCCTCCGTGGACTGTGGGGCGACGTGTTACAAGGGTTTAGAGGGTCACTGGGGTAGAAGTTTCCCTGCAAATGCGGGAGGATGCACCGCAGATGGATACGCGCACGCTGTTGAGGGAGCGCCTGCGCCGATCGCGCGACTGGGCCGCGACGATCGACGAGCTCGAAAAAGAACTGGAAACGTCCGGCGGAGCGAAGCCGGATCAGTCGGAGAAGCTCTACGAGCTCGCCCGGCTGGTCGAGGACGTGATCCCCGAGCGCGAGCGCGCTCTGGGGTTGTACCAGCGTGCCTGGAAGCTCCATCCGGACAACCTCAAGGCGCTGTCGCGTGCGCGCGAGGTCTACGGCGAGATGGGCCGCCACGAGATGGTCGCCAAGCTCGGCGAGATGGAGCTGAAGAGCCCGGCGGCCGCCGCCGAGCTCGCGGCGATCGTCGGCGAGGCGCTGCTCGACAGCGGTCAGCGCGACAAGGCGGAGCAGGTGCTCGAGCGCGCGCTCGAGCGCACGCCCGACTCGATCCGCGTGCAGGACGCCGTCGCCGCGCTGAACTACGATCCCGACGAGTGGGCCGAGCAGGTCGAGCGCCTCGCCGAGGACTCGAGCCGCTTCGACGACGCGATGGCCGCACGCATGCTGCTTCGCGCGGCGCGCATCCTGCGCCTCGAGAAGCCCGACGATCCTCGCTTCGAGCGGCTGCTCGAGCGCGTGTTCGAGAAGGACGTCGACGAGCCGAGCGCCAACGCGATGTACGAGGCGCTGCTCGCCGGCGAGCAGCGCTGGGATGATCTCGAGCGCCACCACGAGCGTCGCGCGAACCACGCGCGCGACGCCGCGCAGCGCGCGGATCGCTACCGCGGCTTCGCGCTCGTCTGGCTCCAGCGCTTCAAGGATCGCGATCGCAGCGCGCGCTTCGCGGCGCGTGCGCTCGACTCCGCCGCCGCCAACGGCGCGTCGCCGTCGCGCTCGCTCGTCGCGGCGTACAGCCTCGTGCACCAGGTGCACGGCGAGCGGGGCGAGTGGGGCGCCGTCGTCGACATCGGCGAGCGCGTGCTCGACCACCTGCGCGGCGAGGATCGCCTCTACGTGGCGATGCAGGCCGGACAGATCGCGTGGAAGCATCTCGAGGACGTGAACCGCGCGCGCCGGCTGTTCGCCGCGGCGGCGGAGATCGCGCCCGACGCGCCCGTGGTCGAGGACTTCGTGAAGGAGCATGGGCTGGCCCCGGCGCCCGCGCCGGCGTCGAGCGGCTCCATCCCCGTGGCCGCGCCCGTGGCCGCCCAGGTCGAGACGGCGCCTGCCTCCGCGCCGATCGTCGTCGAGGCGAAGCCGGAGCCGAAGCCGGAGGCGAAGCCGGAGCCGAAGCCGGAGCCGGAGCCGGAGCCGAAGCCGGAGCCGAAGCCGGAGCCGGCACGCGCCAAGACGCCGACGAAACCTCCGCCCGCAGCCTCTGCGCCGCGCGTCGAGGAGATCCCGGCCGACCTCGACGCAGCGATGGCCAGCGCGCGGAGCTCCGAGAGCGGCGCCGACAAGGGCGTCGGCGCGTGGAAGTCCGTCGTGCAGGCTCATCCGACCAAGCTGGCGCCGCGGCGCGAGCTGGCGCGCGTGCTGCGCGCCGCCGGCGCGTGGCAGCAGCTCGTCGAGGCGCTGAAGGACGAGGAGGCCAAGGCGGCGCAGACGCCGCAGGAGAAGGCGCTCGCGTTGCGCGAGCTCGCCGAGGCCTACGCCAAGCTCAACAACGAGAACCAGGTCATCTCGGCGCTGCAGGCGTCGCTCCAGCACGCGCCGGAAGCGGCCACGTACGATCAGCTCGCGACGATCTACGAGAACAAGAAGCGCTGGCCCGATCTCGTCAAGGTGCTCACCGACCGGGCCGAGCGCTACGCCCAGGGCGACGACAAGGCCGACGTCTACCTGACGATCGCCAACCTCTACCTCGAGCGGTTCTCGAACCAGGCCGAGGCGATCAAGGCGTTCGAGAAGGTGCTCGAGCTCGATCCGCAGAACCAGCAGGCGATCACGCACCTGCTCCAGGTCTACGAGAAGCGCCGCGACTGGGAGAAGCTCATCAAGCTGCGCGAGAACGAGCTCGAGCGGGCGCCCGCCGACAAGCGGGCCGAGCTGACGATCGACGTCGCGCGCATGGCCGCGACCAAGGTCAAGAAGCCCGAGATCTGCGTCTACTGGTGGGAGAAGGTCGTCGAGGTCGAGCCGACGCACGAGGAGGCGCTCGCCGAGCTGTCCAAGCTGTACGAGCGCAACAAGGAGTGGGAGAAGCTCGCCGAGGTCGCGGCCCGCCAGGCCGAGATCGCGGGTGACGACAAGACCCGCGCCGACGCGCTCCAGCGCCTCGGCCTCCTCTACACCGAGAAGCTCGAGAACACCGGCAAGGCGATCGACGCCTGGCAGCGCCTGCTCGCCGTCGACGAGAACAACCGCCGCGCCCAGGACGCGCTCAAGAAGCTGTACGTCCAGGACGCGCGCTGGGACGAGCTCGAGGAGTTCTACCGCACGCGCGGCAAGCTCGAGGAGTACGTGCGCGTGCTCGAGCGCGAGGTCGAGGCCGGGCCCGAGCAGCACCGGATGGTGCTCGCCGGCAAGATCGCGGTGCTCTACCGCGACGAGCTCCAGAAGGCCGACCGCGCGATGCGCGCGTTCGAGAAGGTGCTCACGCTCGACGAGAACAACCTCGCGGCCGCCGAGGCGCTGATCCCGCTCTACGAGACGGGCCGCGATCCCAAGAAGCTGGTCGGCGTGCTCGAGATCCAGCTGCGCTCGACGACCGACAAGAGCCTGCGCCGCGAGCGCCTCGAGCGCCTCGCCGAGTACAACGAGGACAAGCTGCGCGACAAGGGCGCCGCCTTCGGCTGGTGGCTCAAGGCGCACGCCGAGGACCACGAGGCCGAGTCGATCCGCGCCGAGCTCGAGCGGCTCGCCGGCGAGACCGGCGCGTGGCAGGACCTCGTCGACGCGTACGCGACGTCGGTGCAGAAATTTGTTGAATCCGGCGCCAAAGGCGCCGGTGGCGGCTCGAAGCGCGATGCGATGCCGCTCATGTCGGTGATGGCGCGCGCCCTCGAGAAGGAGCTCGGCCAGCACGACCGGGCCCTCGAGCTCAACCGCACCATCGTCGACCTCGACGACTCGAACGAGGAGGCGCTGAACGCCCTCGAGCGCCTCTACCTCGGCAAGGGTGAGTTCCAGGCGCTGCTCGACATCTACCAGAAGAAGCTCGAGCTCACGACCGACGTCGACGAGCGCGTCGACATCCAGGCCAAGGTCGGCCAGCTCTACGAGGACGAGGTCAAGGACGACGCCAGGGCCGTCGCCGCGTACAAGGGCATCCTCGACGCGGTCGGCGACGATCCTCGCGCGCTCGGCGCGCTCGATCGCGTCTACCTGCGCAACCAGCAGTGGGAGGACCTGGCCGACGTGCTGTCGCGCCAGATCCTCATCGTCGGCCCCGAGGGTCCGCCGGGTGATCCGAACAATGACAAGGCCAGGCACGTCGAGCTCAAGTTCCGGCTCGGCAACCTGCGCGAGCAGCACCTGGGCGACGCCGCGGGCGCGATCGAGGTGTACCGCGACATCCTCGACCTCGATCCGGCGCACGCCGGGGCGCGCATGCGCCTCGAGCAGCGGCTCGGCGACGACAAGCACAAGCTCACCGCCGCCGCGATCCTCGAGCCGATCTACGAACAGATCGGCGAGTGGAAGTCGCTCATCGGCGTCCACGAGATCCAGGTGGCGGCGTCGACCGGCGCCGGCGAGTCGATGCGCCGCGTCGGGCTGCTCATGCGCGTCGGCGAGCTCGAGCGCACGCGGCTCGGCGACACCGAGCGCGCGTTCGGCGCGTTCGCCCGCGCCTTCAAGGAAGATCCGTCGGTCGAGGCCGCCAAGCGCGAGCTCGAGGATCTCGCCAACCACATCGAGGACGGCTGGCCGCGCCTGACCGGGCTGTTCGAGGGCGCCCTCGCCCGCGATCTCGATCCGCACCTCTCGCACGAGCTGGCGATCAAGGTCGCCCGCAACTACGAGGAGCGGCTCGGCAAGAGCGACCTCTCGGTCAAGTTCTTCAAGAAGGCGCTCGAGCGCGAGCCCGACGACGTCGAGGCGCTCGCCGCGCTCGAGGCGATCTTCGCGCGCGACGAGCAGTACCCCGAGCTGCTCGAGGTCTATCGCAAGAAGGCCGAGATCGCCGAAGACCCCGACGAGCGGCTGCGCATCCTGTTCCAGATCGCCTCGATCCACGAGGAGATGCTCGAGCAGCCGTCCGAGGCGGTGAGCGCGTACCAGGAGGTGCTCGCGCAGGACGGCGACAACGTCGCGGCGCTGCGCGCCCTCGACCGCCTGTTCGTCGCCGGTCAGCGCTGGCAGGACCTCGGAGACAACCTCGGCCGCCAGCTCATCCTGGTGCCGGATGGGCCGGAAGGTGATCGCGAGCGTGTGTTGCTGCTGGGTAGGCTCGCGCAGCTGCGCGAGACGCACCTGCGCGAGCTGGCGCAGGCGATCGAGACCTACCGTCAGGTCCTCGAGCTCGACACGCGCAACCAGGACGCGGTGACCGCGCTCGAGCGCTTGCTCGGCCAGCCGGCCGGCAAGGAGCACGAGCTCACGATCGCGACCATCCTCGAGCCGATCTACAAGCAGGCCGGTGACTGGGCCAAGCAGGTCGGCGTGTACGAGATCATGGTCCGCCACGCGTTCGATCCGGTCCGCAAGATCGAGCTGCTCCACGAGATCGCCGAGCTCCACGAGGTCGGCGGCGACGACGCGAACAAGGCGTTCGAGACGCATGCGCGCGCGCTCCGCGAGGACCCGCGTCACGAGGTCACGCAGCAGCAGCTCGAGCGCCTCGCGCGCGTGCTGTCGCGCTGGAAGGATCTCGTCGAGCTCTACGACCAGGTGGCGAAGGACACCGGCGAGGAGGACCTGAAGGTCGCGCTCCTCTTCAAGGAGGCGCAGATCTTCGAGCTCGAGCTCGGCGACGACGCCGCGGCCGTGCGCACCTACGAGCGCGTGCTCGGCGTGGCCCCCGGCTCGGTCGACGCGGCGAGCGCGATCCAGACGATCCACGAGCGCAACTCCGACTGGCCCAAGCTGGTCGGCGCGCTCAAGCGCAAGGGCGACATCCTCCTCGACCTCAACGAGCGCAAGCGGCTCCTCTACCGCGCCGCGCAGATCGAGGAGGAGGTCCTGTCCGACTCCGACGCGGCCGTGGCGACGTTCCGCCACGTCCTCGAGATCGACGACGTCGACGTCCCGGCGATGGACGCCCTCGAGCGCCTCTACATCCGCCTCGAGCGGTGGGAGCCGCTCAAGGACGTCTACGCCAAGAAGGCCGACCTCGCCGAGGATCCGGCCGAGAAGACCCGGATGCTCTACGTCCTCGGCCAGGTCTACGACCAGGAGCTGAAGGACGTCGGCAAGGCGATCGAGACGTTCCAGGCGATCCTCGACATCGACCCCAACGAGTTCCCGGCGATCCAGGCCCTCGACCGTCTCTACGGCGCGGGCGAGCGCTGGTACGACCTGCTCGCCAACCTCGAGCGCCAGGCCGAGCTCGCCGAGATCGAGGGCCAGGCCGGGGAGCTGGTCGCGCTCAAGTACCGCATCGGCCAGCTGTGGCAGACGCGGCTCGGCGACCAGGCGCGCGCGATCGAGAGCTACCGCGAGGCGCTCTCGATGGAGCCGTCGCACGGCGAGACCCTCGCCGCGCTCGACGGCCTGGTGAAGCAGAAGACCGGCGAGCCCGTGCTCGCCGCCCGCGTGCTCGAGCCGATCTACGAGGTGTCCGGCGAGTTCGCCAAGCTCGTCGAGGTCCTCGAGGTCATCGTCACCCACACCGAGGATCCGCACGCCCGCGTCGAGCTCCTGCACCGCATGACCGCGCTCTGGGAGCAGCGCCTCGACAACCCGCGCGCCGCGTTCGCGGCGCTGTCGCGCGCGCTGCACGACGATCCGAGCAACGAGCTGACGCTCGGCCACCTCGAGCGCCTCGCCGACCTGACCGGCCAGTGGTCCGATCTGGCGGCGCTCTACACCCAGGAGTCGGAGAAGTCGCTCGACGTCCCGCGCCAGGTCGACCTCCTGTCGCGCCTGGCTCGCGTCTACGAGCAGGAGCTGTCCGACGTCGATCGCGCGATCGCCACGTACCGGCGCATCCTCGAGGTCGAGTTCGACAACAAGCCGGCCGTCCTCGCGCTCGATCGCCTGTACACGGCGACGTCGCGCTGGCGCGACCTGTCCGAGGTCCTGCGCCGCGAGATCCAGCTCGCGGAGACCGACGACGAGGTCATCGCGCTGCAGTTCCGCCTCGGCCAGACCCTCGAGCAGCCGCTCGACGACAAGAAGGGCGCGATCGACGTCTATCGCGAGATCCTGACGTCGAACCCCGGCCACCAGCCGACGCTCGCCGCCCTCGAGATGCTGTTCCTCGACGGCCACCACCAGGTCGACATCGGCCAGGTGCTCGAGCCGCTGTACGAGTCGGCGGGCGAGTTCGAGAAGCTGCACCGCATCTACGAGGTGCAGCTCGGCAAGCTGACCGTGTCGGCGGATCGCGCCGCCATGCACCAGCGCCTCGCCGAGCTGGCCGAGACCAAGCTCTACGACCAGCAGCGCGCGTTTGCGTGGTGGGGCGAGGCCGTCGTCGAGGACCCGCGCAGCGATCGCAACGTCGAGGAGGCGGAGCGGCTCGCGCGCGAGTCGGGCAGCTGGGATGAGCTGGTCGCGGTCTACACCCGCGCCCTGGAGAAGCACTCGGACCGCGAGGTCCGCCGCGTCACGCTGCTCAAGCTGGCGCGCGTGCACGAGGTCGAGCTGCGCGACGCGCACCGCGCCGTCGAGACGCACCTGCGCGTGCTCGAGATCGATTCCAAGGATCCGGACGCGCTCGCCGCGCTCGATCGCCTGTACCTCGGCGCCGGCATGTACGACGAGCTGGTCGAGGTGCTGCGTCGCCGCATCGAGATCACGCTCGATCCCGACGAGCAGCTCGAGCTGTGGTTCCGCCGCGGCGCGATCTTCTCGGACGCGCTCGGCGACCTCGACGAGGCGCTCGCCTGCTACCAGGCGGTCCTCGAGCAGGAGAGCCGCAACCGCCGCGCCCTCGAGGCGGAGGAGCAGATCTACTTCCGCCGCGAGCAGTGGAAGGAGCTCTACGGCGTCTACGAGAAGATGATCGACGTCGCCGACGGCGACAGCGAGCTGGCCGAGACGTACGCGCGCATGGCGAGGATCTCGTCGGAGGCGCTGAACGACGAGGCCCGCGCGGTCGATCTGTGGGCCAAGGTCTCCGACATCCGCGGCGAGGACCCGATGGCGCTCGGCGCCATGGCCGAGCTGCACGTCCGGCGCGAGCGCTGGGACGACCTCGTCGAGACCCTGGAGCGCCAGGTCGCCGTCGCGCCGTCGGACGCCGAGCAGATCGTCCTCTACAAGCGCCTCGGCCGCGTGTGGGCCGAGAAGCTGGGTCGCGATCGCTCCGCGCTCGACGCGTGGCGCCTCGCCGATCAGCTCGACCCGAACGACCTCGAGACGCTGAACGCGCTCGCCGACCTCTACCGCTCGCTGCAGAGCTGGGACGAGCTGTCGCAGACGATCCGCCGGATCATCGAGGTCGGTCAGGAGCAGGGCAAGCTCGAGGAGGATCAGGTCATCGAGCTGTACGCCGAGCTCGGCCGGCTCGAGGGCGACGTCCTCGGCCGCGTCGACGAGGCCGTCGACGCGTGGCGCTCGGTGCTCGCGATCGACGCGAGCGACTTCCGCGCCATGGAGGCCCTCGAGAGCCTGTTCACGCGCGAGGCGCGCTGGGAAGAGGCGATCGAGGTGCTCGAGAAGCGGGCCCTCGTCCTCGACGACGTGCCCAGGCGCATCGAGAACCTGCTCCAGGCCGCGTCGACCTGGGAGGAGAAGGTCGAGGACTTCACCCGGGCGGCCGAGGTCTACGAGCGCGTGCGCGGCATGGACGTCACCAACGTCACCGCGTCGGAGCGCCTCGAGGCGATCTACCGCCAGCAGTACAAGTGGGAGCAGCTCGCCGAGATCCTCCTCGAGCGCGCCGGCCTGCGCGACGACGTGACCGAGCAGATCAACCTGCTCATCCAGGTCGCGAAGATCTACGAGCAGGAGCTCGGCGATCAGGACAACGCGTACGTGATCCTCGAGGAGGCGTTCAAGCGCGACTTCTCGCACGAGGCGGTGGCCAAGGAGCTCGAGCGACTGGCGACGGCCACCAACCGGTGGCAGGAGCTGCTCGGCGAGTACACGAACCAGGTCCGCGAGCTGGAGTCGACCAACCGCAACCAGGCCGCCGACCTGTGGGTGAAGATCGGCCGCTGGTACGGCGAGCACCTCGCCCACATCGAGTACGCGATCCACTCGGTCCAGCAGGCGCTGCGCATCGACCCGGCGCACGTCGGGGCGCTCGCGGCCCTCTCCGAGCTGCAGCGCAAGCGCGGCTCGTGGGGTGAGCTGGTCGAGACGCTGTCGCGGCAGGCCGCGAGCGAGACCGACGCGGTCAAGCGCGCCGACGTCTACTTCAACCTCGGCGAGCTGCTCGAGAACCAGATCATGGATCAGGGCCAGGCCATCTCCGCCTACCAGCAGGCGATGGCCAACGACTCGTCCTCGATGCCGGTGCTCAGCGCGCTCGATCGGCTGTACCGCTTCCACCAGATGTGGGAGCCGCTGATCGACGTCCTCAACCGGCGCGCGGCGCTCGAGCAGCAGCAGCCGAGCGGCGGAGACGAGCGCGAGGTGATCCGCCTGCGCCTCGAGATCGGCCAGATCTGGGATCTGCGGCTCTACGACGCCGGCCAGGCGATCGGGAGCTACCAGAGCGTCCTCGAGATCGATCCGTCGAACCTGCCGGCGCTGCGTGCCCTCGAGCAGCTGTACGAGAAGACCGGCCAGTCCGAGAAGTACCTCGAGGTCCTCGAGGCGCAGCTCGACGCGTCGCCGACCGACGCCGAGCGCGTGTCGCTCTACGAGCGCATGGCGTCGGCGTGGGAGGAGCGCTTCTCCAAGCTCGACCGCGCCGCCGAGGCCCTCGAGAAGATCGTCGCGCTCGATCCGCGCAACTACTCGGCGTACCGGGAGCTGGCGCGCATCTACGGCCAGGCCGGCCGCTGGGAGGCGCTGGTCGAGACGTACCGCAACCACATCGACAACACGACCGATGTGGCGACGCGCGTCGACCTCTACTGCGCGATGGGCGCGGTCTACGAGCAGCAGCTCCAGGACTTCGACCGCGCGATCGAGTCGTACACCGACGTCCTCTCGTTCGATCCCGACGAGCCGCGCGCGCTCGACGCGCTCGGCCGCCTGTACGAGCGGATCCAGGAGTGGGACCGCGCGATCGACGTGATGACCCAGGGCGTGCAGCTGACGCAGGACACGCGCAAGCAGGTCGACCTCTACTGCCGCATCGGCCGGATCCAGTACGGCCAGCTGGGCGACGCGGCGGGCGCCGAGTCGAACTTCCTGCGCGGCCTCGCCGTCGAGCAGTCGCACGTGGCGACGATGGAGGCCCTCACCCGCCTCTACTCGGACCGCGGCGACTGGCTCAAGGCCGCCCAAATGATGGTGCGCGCCGAGAACGTCACGCCCGTCGTCCTCGACAAGGTGCGCCTCCTGCACGAGGCGGCGACGATCTACTACGAGCGCCTGCGCGAGCCGGAGCCGGCCAAGCAGCTGTTCGCGGCGGTCATCGCCCTCGATCCCGAGCACGTCGAGGCGGGCCGGCCGCTCGCCGATCTGTACTTCCAGAACCGCGAGTGGGCGCCGCTGTCGCCCGTGATCGAGATGCTGGTGCGCAAGGTCAGCCAGACCCGGCCGGACCCGCGCTCGCTCAACGAGCTCTACTACCGCGCCGCCCGCACGGCCGACGAGCTCGGCGACTACGACCGCGCGCTACGCCACTACGAGGCGGCGTACAACATCGACTCGACGTACCTGCCGACCCTGATCGGCCGCGCCGACCTGTTGTTCAAGATGAACGACTGGGACAACGCGGGGAAGATCTACCAGACGATCCTGGTCCAGCACCGGGACAGCCAGGCCGAGGACGAGGTCGTCCGCATCTACTACCGGCTGGGCATGGTTCGCCAGAACCTGGGTGAGCGCAAGAAGGCGCTCAACATGTTCGAGAAGGCGCTGGAGATCGATCCGACGCACCGCGAGACCCTGGAAGCGGTCGTCGCCCTCCAGAGCGCGCAGAACGACTGGGAGGCGGTCGTCCACGCCAAGCGCGGCATGATCGCGACGTCGAGCAACGACGAGCGGGTCGCGCTGCTCTCCGAGATCGGCGCGATCTACCACGACAAGCTGCAGAACTCGCAGAAGTCGATCGCCGCGTACCTCGAGGCCCTCGAGTTCGCGCCTGACGACCACACGCTGTTGCAGAAGATCCTCGACCTCTACACCGAGACCAAGCAGTGGAAGAAGGTGGTCGAGACCATCGAGCGCTTCATCGCGCTCGAGACCGACGGGATCCGCAGGGGCTCCTACTACCTCGCCGCCGGCACCATCGCCCGCGACGAGCTGAAGGCGTCCGACGAGGCGATCGACTTCTACAACAAGTCGCTCGACAGCTTCTTCGCCGACCCGGCGAAGCTGCCCAAGGCGTACCTGCCGCGCGCGCTCAAGGCGTTCGCCGACATCGACAAGATCCTGACGACGAAGAAGGACTGGAAGTCGCAGGAGCGCGCGTACCGCGCGATGATCAAGCGCCTGCCCCAGCAGGACGGCGGCGACGGCGACGCGTACCACAAGCTGCGCGTCGACCTCCTCCACGCGCTCGGTGAGATCTACCGGTCGCGCCTCAACCACTTCCAGAGCTCGATCCAGGCGTTCGAGGTGGCCCAGGAGCTCGATCCGGGCAACAAGGACCGCGCCGAGATCCTGGCCGAGCTGTACGTGCGCGCGGGCGCCGACTACGCCGACAAGGCGGTGGGCGTCCACATGAAGATGCTGCGCGACGAGCCGTTCAAGTACGACTCGTACAAGGCGCTCTACAGCATCTACAAGGACGCGCACCAGTACGACAAGACGTGGTGCATGTGCGCGACGCTCGCCTTCCTCAAGAAGGCCGAGCCCGAGCAGCTGCAGTTCTACGAGCAGTACAAGCCGCGCGGCCTGGTGAAGGCGAAGTCGATCATGACGCCCGAGTCGTGGTCGAAGCTGGTCCACCCCGACGAGAACCGCTACATCTCGGCGATCCTCGGGGCGGTGTGGAGCGGCGTGGCCGCGTTCAAGGCCTACCCGCACAAGGAGCTGGGCCTGAAGCGCAAGGACAAGCGCCAGCTGGCGACCGACCAGCTGATGTTCTCCAAGCTCTTCTACTACGTGGCCCAGGTGCTGGGCGTGCCGGTCCCGGAGGTGTTCCTCATCGAGGACGCCAAGCCGGCGGACATCCAGCTCGCGAACTTCGCCGAGAAGGCCGAGCTGTGCCCGGCGTTCGTGGTGCGTCCGCACCTGCTCCAGGGCAAGACGGAGCGCGAGATCGCGTTCCTGTCGGCTCGCCGCCTGACCTTCATGCGGCCGGAGTACTACCTGAAGCTGCTCTTGCCGACGAACACGGAGCTGAAGGTCGCGTTCCTGTCGGCGATCCACCTGGTCCGCCGCGACTTCCCGCTGCCCCAGGACGTCGCGCAGGTGGTGACGCAGCAGTACACGCCCGAGATCCAGAAGCGCCTCAACCCGGCGGTCTACGAGCAGCTCGCCGCCGTGGTGCAGCGCTTCATCCAGGCGGCGCCCAAGGTCGACCTGGCGACGTGGGGTCACGCGGTCGACGGCACGAGCCATCGGGCCGGCTTCGTGGTGTGCGGCGACCTCGAGGTGGCCTCGCGCATGGTGTCCGCCGAGCCGGTCACGGTCGGCGGCCCGCAGGTGAAGGACAAGATCAAGGAGCTGGTCCTCTACTCGATCTCCGAGGAGTACTTCGCGGTGCGCCAGCAGATGGGCATCACGATCGGCTGACGCGGCTGCGCCGCGCCAGCCGATCGAGGCCTCGGGCTTCGGGCCTCGGGCCTCGGTCAGAAGGGCTTCAGGCTCCGGCCTGAGGCCTTTCGCGTTTCTGGTTCTGGTTCTGGCTCTGGTTCTGGTTCTGGTTCTGGTTCTGTCTCTGGTTCTGGTTCTGGTTCTGTGTCCGAGCCGCAAGGCCCCTTGCGGGGCCCGCTCGAGCCGCCGAGCGGCTATCGCCGCGGGTGCTGCAGCCGCCAGAGCACCGCCTGGAGCTCGTCCTCGACGGCGCGCACTCGCTCGATCGCCGACTCCGGCGCGTAGCCCCAGGCGACGGCGATGCGCGACCAGCTGAGCGTCTCCGCGGCCTCGCCGGACGCGATGCGGAAGCTGTGAAGCCGGTCGCCGCCGACGCGGCGGCCGCCCTCGGCGGTGTTGGCGGCGGCGCTCGTCGCAGCGCGACGGAGCTGACCGGCGAGGTCCTTGTCGCGCGGCATCACCACCTCGACGATGGGGCGGACGGCGGCGATGAGCTGCATGGCGATCCCGTGAGCCTTGAACATGGCGCGTGTCTCCTGGTTGGTTGGGTTCGTCCGCAGCGCGGCCCACGCGCAGGCCGCGCGCGGCGTCCAACCGACCAGGGGACACGCATGTCGCAGGCTCAGAGACGACATGCAGCTCATCGCCGCCGTCCGCCCCATCGTCGAGGTGGTGATGCCGCGCGACAAG
>JAIOII010001024.1 GCA_019912685.1 Kofleriaceae bacterium | reverse complement strand
GAGCAGGTTGTAGGCCAGGGCCGCCCACAGGGTGACGCTCAGGACCTTGTCGGTGCCGCGAACCAGCAGCCGATCGAGCCCTCGTCGGCAACGAAGGTCGGCGTTCGTGGTCTCCGCCGTTGCTGCGCGTTGTCGGTAGATCTCCTTGGCCTCGTCGGTCTGCATGCGTTCGCGCCACGCTGCCGTCTCGTCGCTGTCGCTGGGCTTTCGCTCGAAGGGATCGACGCCGGGCACTTTCGGCTCCGGCACGGGCGCGTACACCACGATGTCGCGATCCGCGGCGTCCTCGAACGCATGGTGATTCACGTAGCCTCCGTCGACGAGCATCGCTTCCGGCGTGAAGCCGGTGCGGCGCTCGATATCGGCGATCGCTGGTGCGAGCTGCGCGGAGTCGCTTCCTACCGTCGAGACTTGAACACCAACGATGAATCGACTGTCGACGTCCGTCGATAGCTGAAGGTTGTACGCCGGCCGGAAGCCGCCGTCGGCCATCTTCATGACTCGCGCATCGGGGTCGGTCGTCGACACGCGCGGGGCCTTCTTGCGATCGCGCTTCTTGGTCTGCCGAGCCTTGGTGCGCTCAACCTCCGGCATCACCGCGAGCGCTCGTTCGACGCGATTCTGTCGGTCCTGCGCCGCTCGCAGCTGCGCCGCTTCGCGCTTGGTACGGTGTCCTGGGTCGTGGATCGACTTCTTCAGCTGGCCCACGTGGGCACGAGCTTCCTTCACGAAGCTCTCCAGGCGTGGCCGTCGACGAAATGACGCTGCGCCGGCCGACGCGCGCACCTTCATTCCGTCGTGCGCGACCCGCCGCAGCGTGATCAGCCCCGCCGCCATGAGCTTCCCGATCACCTCGCAGAGCAACTCGTCGAGCGCAGCCTCGTACCCGACGCGAAACTTTGCGAGCAGGTGGTGGTTCACCGTCACACCGCCGCAGAGCCAACGGTACGCGGCGTGCTCGCGGCTGAGCCGCTCGAGCTCCCGTGCGGAGCCGATGCCGTCGACGGTGGCGTAGAGCCACAAGCTGACGAGCAGCTTGGGATCCGTCGCGGCCCGGCCCGGCGATGTCTCTCGCGCCTTGATCGGCTCGTAGAACCGGCTCAGGTCCAGGTACTCCACCGCCGAAGCGAGCAGTCGAGCCGGGTGATCCTCGGGAATCAGCGTGTCGACGTCGACCACCTCGAGCGCCAGCTGCTCGCGCCGCGCCACGCGCAGCCGTGGCGCCCCATCGTCCTTCGCCGTGGCCGACGCCTGCGCGTCGGTGGACCCGAATAGCGGCTGCTGCTTCATGCAGCCAGCTGATCAGACCCGGTTCCGGATGTCGATCGCCCGGCCGCCAAAATGATCACGCCCTCTCGGGCCTCGGGCCTGATGATTCAACACATCTCGTAGGCCTCCGCCGGCGCGGCCTCCAAGGCGAGGGACGTGGTCAGGCGGAGCGCCGCATCATCGAACGGTCCCTCGGAGCACCGCGATCCGCGCGACGTCCTCCACGACGCCAGCGCCGCGCGCAGCCGCGCCTCGAAGGTCGTCGCGGGAGCACCGGCGCTGTCGGCCATGGCGCGGCAGGTCTCGCCCGTGCCGAAGCCCATGCCCCGCATCGCGAGCGTGACCTCGCGATCCAGCTCGACCGCAGCCTCCGGCTCGGCGTCGGTCGCGCATGCGTCGCCGGCGCTCTGACGGTGCGCGACCTCCCTCTCCGCGTCGACGTCAAAGGTGATCGGCTCGTCCGCATCGCTCGCCATGGTCTCGGCGGTCTCCTCGCGCACCGGCTGATTCGCGGCGCCGCGCCGCGCGCGTGCCTGCGCGCGCTTCTCGCGCATGAAGTCCTTGCCGAGCAGGCGCTCGGCCTCGTACTGGTTGTGAGGGTCGCAGAGCCACCTCATCCCTTCGGCGGTCGGCTGCCCGCCGCGGCACGCGAGCGTCCGGTGATCGAGCTCGAGGAACCCGCGCTCGGTGCAGCGCACGCCCTCGTCGCTCACGAACGCGCACTGCTCGCCATCCCGCTCCGTCACCACCCGCCGGACCTCGTTCGGCACGTACCGAGGATCGGCGTCCGCGCTCCGCGCCTTCGCCGCCCGCGGCCGTGACGTCTTGCCGAACTTCTCCTTCTCGAGCGCCGCCAGCAGCGCATCGAGCGCCCGGTCGAGGACCACCTCGAGGTCGCCGCTCGGATTCCGGTGCCGCAGGAGCGCCTGCGCGCGCAGGAGCTTGTCCCTCGTCGCCTCGCCGATCGTGACCTGGAGCCCGTACCGGTCCGGCGACCGCGCCTGCACGCGGTCCGGAACTGGATCCAGATCCATCTTCCCGGTCACTGGATCCGGATCCCCGTGCACTGCATCCAGATCCCTCTGAAGCGTCTCGTTCGCGTGCCCGTCCCCGGGGATGCGCGCGATCTGCTCCGGGAGGTCGGTGCGCGGCGCGAGCCTCGCGACGAGCTTCTCGATCTCCGCCTTGCTGGCGTGGCTCGCGGCGGCCAGGAGCTCCTCGACGTTGTCGTCCCGGAAGTGCGGCGCCAGCATCACCACGCCGGTCACGTGCATGCGCCCATCTGCGATCGCCTCGAAGATCGCCGGGAACCGCCGCGCGGTCCGGGCGGCGCGGATCCGCTTGAACGCGACCTCCTCGGCGAAGTGCAACACGCTCACGCAGTACGCGTGCATCGATGAGCAGGCCGCGGGCAGGTACAGCTTTCGCTCATCGACCTCGGCGAGGTACGCGAGCAACGCGACGGTGGTCTCCCGGTCCCTCGCGACCAGCGCCGCGAGCTCACCGAGCAACGTGTCATCGGAAACCTGGTCGAACGTGAACGCGCGCACGACTCCCTCTACCACGCGTTTTTTCGGCCTTTCAGGATGCGCTCAGACGCACGCGACGGCCTCCGGAATCGTGAATCGACCCAACACACCGTCGCGTGCGACCAGCGCCGAGCCACGCGCACCAGCACGCGATCAACCGACGACCCTCGACGACGCGCCTCGCGCGCTTCCGAAACCTGTCAAGCACATTCGAGCTTCATTCGAGCTTCACCGTCGCACCCCCGGTCCATTTCTTTGCGCCGGATCCACGTGTCCGAGATCCGGACATCTCTTCGCACGCGCACGATCCCGCCGATGCCGATGGCGATGCCGATGACCCTCAATACGCTTCCGCTGTCACGGCTCCCGCCGTCGACGACACGGCTCTGCCAAGGCAAGCGTCGCGCGGCCTGGCGCGCGGCTGCGCCCACGTTCTCCCCGGCTCTGGCCGCACGCGCCGCCGTCTCCGTCCCTTCCACGATCTCCATCTCGCCTTGCGCGCTCCGCCGTAGGGGGCGGCTGGCGCGGGGGACGCCGGGTCGCGACGCGTCGCGCATGGAACGTGACCGACGCGGCCTCCACCCTCCCGCGCGACCGGAACCTTCACCTGCGCGGCGGTGCTCCGCGCCACCACCGCCGCTGGCGCGGCGGGCGCGTTCCGAGCGCGCGCGGAGCGATCCG
>JAIOII010001023.1 GCA_019912685.1 Kofleriaceae bacterium | reverse complement strand
GCTCGCGTGGATCTACGACGTCATCGTCGCGCCGTCGGCACGCGGGCGCGGCCTCGGCCAGGCGGTGACGCGGCTGCTCCTCGACCACCCCGAGGTCCGCGGCGCGCGCCGCGTGCTCCTCGGCACGCGCGACGCGCAGTCGCTCTACGCGCGCTTCGGCTTCGTCGACCGCGACCACCTGCCGCCGCGCGGCTTCGCCACGACGGACATGGTGCTCGTGCGCGCCTGACGGGTACGTCGCGCGACCTCAGTTGCCGACGGAGACGCCGAGCCCGAACGTGATGTACGTGACGCTGTCGTCGCCGCCGATGCGGAGGAGCCCGAGCTCGGGATGGATCGCCCAGGTGCGAGCGGGGTTGGTGAAGCGCGCGCCCACGCTGCCGCCGAGCTCGACCTCGGTGTCTCCCTCGTCGTCGGTCGGGATGAAGACGTAGAGCTTGGGCGCGGCCACGAGCTCGAGGGTCGGCGACAGCTGCGAGCCCACGAACACCGTCGGCGTCGCGAGGAAGAAGCCGTCGTCGAAGTCGGCGCCCTCTTCGGCCCACAGCAGCCCGAACGGGAGCGCGATCGACACGAGGTCGGGGACGATCTGGAACCGGCCCTCGACGGCGCCGTACGACAGGGTTCCGCCGCTGCCCGGGGTCCGGACCAGGCGCGCGCCGCCCTCGATCTTGTCGGCGAGCCCGGTGTGGACCTGCAGGTCACCGCTCCAGATCCCCTCGTCGAGCCCGCCCTCGTCGGCCGACGTGCGTCCGAGCGCGGCGGTGACCTGCGTCTTCCCCGGCTCGAGCACGCGCGCCGACTGGTGCGTCGTGGCGCACGCGCCGGCCACGAGCAGGCACCCGGCCGAGAGCGCCGTGGTGGTCGCGCTCCTCATGGCACCCTCCGCGCCGCGACGCCGAGCGTGTACAGCCGCGCCGCGCTGTCGTTGCCGGTGGAGAGCACGTCCATGCCGGCGATCACGTCGAGCGCCGGCGTCGCCGCGAAGAGCGCGCGGACCCCGTAGTCTTGCCCGAAGTACGCCGGCGAGAGCCCGAAGCCGGGGTCGCCCAGGTAGTCGAACCAGTACTGGCGGGCGAGCGCCTGCAGCGCCACCGCCGGCGCGAGCTGCGCCGTCGCCGTCACGGTGCCGTGGACGCGGATCGTGTCGATCCCGGTCTCACCGCTGCCGAGCCCGTACGCGGCGCCGGCGCCGAGATCGAGGGAAGCTCCGCCGAAATGGCGGCGCGTCGAGACCATCGCCCCGATCACGGTCGTGCGGAAGTCTTCACCAGGGTACACCGACTGCAGCTCGATCCCGACCGCGCTGCGCTCGCCGAGCCCGAGGCGTCCGGCCAGCGCGAGCGCCTGCAGCGCCTCGGTCTCGATCATCTCGCCGCTGTTGCCCAGCCCGAGCGTGGCGCGCGCCTCGACCTCCGCGTTCGCCAGGCCGTAGCGAACGCCGGGCACGAGCTGGTAGAGCTCGACCCCTCCGCCGTCGAAGGCGTAGTCGTACACGTCGACCCGCGCCCCGCCCTCGATCGCGCCAGCGGGAAGGAGCAGCGGCCGCTCGGCGTGCTCGACGGGATACGCATCGACCGGCGGTTCGGCCGGTGCCGGCGTGGGCTGAGCCGCAGCCGATGCCGCTGCGCCCGCCACCCCGGCAGCCACGGAGAAGCACACGACGACCCTTCGCATGGGCCGGGACGGATGCACCGCCAGTGCCACGCACCGCGACGAGCGATCTCGCCGCGATGGCGCGTGGCACGTGCCAGGTCTTCGTCGCGGTGGCGCGCGACGTGTCGAGCCTCGGACTACCGCGCGGCGCGCCAGGCTTTGCCGAAGCCGCCGTTCAGCACCCAGCGCGGGAAGGTGATCCACTGCTCGACGAAGAAGCGGGCGACGAAGTCGCCGGGGCCGCGGAACGGGACCGGGGCGTTCGGCTCCTGCTTGTGGGCGCGACCCTCGAGCGCGAGCGCGACGAGGAGGCCGAGCCCGCCGAGCGCGATCCACGGCGACGTGAACGGCGCGAGCACGAGCGCGAGGCAGCCGAGCCAGAAGAGCGGCACGGCGATCAGATGGACGACGAGCGTCGAGCGCAGCGTGTGGTTGTCGGGGTAGAGGCGATGCTGCCACCCGAGCAGCCCGTCGTGGCGATCGTCGTCCGCGGATGCCGGCGCGGTCATCGCTACACCTGCGGGGCGACCTGGCCCATCGGGATCCACACGGTCTCGCCGGTGTCCCCGACGTCGAGCTCGTAGTAGCCCTGGAGCGCCTGGCGCACGACCGCGGAGTGGAAGAGGCCGTCCGCGAGCGCGACGAGCACGCGCGTGCCCGCCGGCAGCACC
>JAIOII010000106.1 GCA_019912685.1 Kofleriaceae bacterium | reverse complement strand
GCTCCTCGCCGGCGAGCCGGTCCGCTACGCGCGGCGGATCGTCGGGCGACACTACGCCGCGGCGCCCGGGCGCGTCACGCTCGCGTGCGCCGACGCGCTCGATCCGCCGCTCATCCACGGCTGGTTCGAGCGCGTGGTGGCGCTCAACCTGATCGATCAGGTCAGCCATCCCCGGCAGCTGCTCGCGGTGTGCGACGGGCTCTGCGCGCCCGGCGGAGAGATCATCCTGGCGTCGCCGTACGCGTGGCAGAGCGGCACGACGCTCGAGGACGAGCGCTTCGGCGGCGACGATCCCGCGGCCGAGCTGACCCGGATCCTGCGCGCGGGAGAGCGGCTGAGCGGCCCGTACACGATCGAGGACGAGGCCGAGCTACCCTGGACGCTGCGCCGGGAGCGTCGCTCGGTCGTATCGTACCGGGTCCACTACGTCCGGGCCCGCAAGGGCCAGGGCGCGTCGAGGGAAGGTTCTGCCCGGCGGTTCCGTATATAGTCGTGGAGCGCCCATGCCACCTCAAGGCCGACTCATGGACAAGGCGAAACAGGGTCCGCACGACCACTGCTGCGGCGTGCCGCACACGGTCACCGGGCCCGCCATCCTGGGCTCGCCCGACGTGAACGTGAACAAGAAGCCGGCGCTGCGCAAGACCGACCTCGGCATCGCGATGGCGTGCTGCGGCGCCAACATGTGGGAGGCGGACGCCGGCAGCGGCACGGTGTTCATCAACGGCAAGGAAGCGCATCGCCTCGGTGACAAGACCAAGCACTGCGGCAGCTTTCCGGGGCAGCTGATCGAGGGCTCCGACAACGTCCTGACCGGCGGCTGACCATGCCCGGGATGCAGATGATCAAGGTGGCGGGCCACGCGAAGTTCCTCTCGCACGGGCTCAAGCTGCCCGCGGAGTGGCAGGACCCGAGCGGCGATCCGGCGGGCAAGCACTACGGCGAGGCGCTCAAGCCCGAGGAGAAGGTGGCGGCGCCCAAGCTCATCCCGCCGTTCTTCCTGCCCCACAACCCGAACAAGTATCACCAGCAGGCGTGCGACGAGGTCGGCCAGATCTACAAGGACATCCACGACGGCTGTCTCGACGCGATCGCCTACGCCCACAACATGTGGAAGGTGCAGGCCAAGTTCAAGGACCTGAAGATCATGGCGGTGTCGGCGATCGGTGCGCCGGGCTGCCTCGACGGGCCCGAGCTCGAGAGCCTCATCAAGAACGCGCCGATGGTGGCGTCGTGGTCGGACGGCAAGGCGAAGCACCGCGACGCGGTGGCCAAGGGCGTGTCGAAGTGCTTCAAGGACTGGCAGAGCATGGTGACCGTGCCCGGGCTGCCCTGGTACCCGGCCTTCGCCGCGTTCCCCGGTCCCATGGCGCCGCCGATGCCGAACGTCCCCACGCCGCTCGTCGCATGCCCGTCGGCGCAGATGGCGGCGATGACGCCCATGACCCTGAAGTCGGAGATGGACAGCGCGCTCGACGGCGGCCTCAAGAACGAGGACCCGACGAAGCAGTACGAGGCCCTGCACGACGCGATCGCGACCGTGGTGGCGGCGGCGTTCATGCTCTGGTTGCCGGCGCAGCAGGTGATCGGCGTCATGGGCAAGGGGCCCGTGCCGTCGTTCGCGCCGCCGTACGTGCCGGTCGGTCCGGTCGTCGCCGGCGACAACATCCCGACGCCGGGTCACCTGGCGACGTGAGTCGAGAGAGCTGGAGCGCCGCGGTGCCCTCTGTTCAAGGAAGGCATCAGGCGTCAGGCCTGATGATTCAACACAACTCGTAGGCCTCCGCCGGCGAGGCCTTCAACGCGACGGCCGTGGTCAGGCGGAGCGCCGCATCATCGAACGGTCGCGGGAGCACCGGCGCTGTCGGCCATGGCGCGGCTGGTCTCGCCTGCGCCGAAGCCCATGCCGCGCATCGCGAGCGTGACCTCGCGATCCAGCTCGACCGCAGCTTCCGGCTCGGCGTCTGCCGCGCATGCGCCGTCGGCGCTCTGGCGGTGCGCGACCTCCCTCTCCGCGTCGACGTGAACGGTGATCGGCTCGTCCGCATCGCTCGCCATGGTCTCGGCGGTCTCCTCGCGCGCCGGCTGGTTCGCGGCGGCGCGCCGCGCGCGTGCCTGCGCGCGCTTCTCGCGCATGAAGTCCTTCCCGAGCAGGCGTTCGGCCTCGTACTGGTTATGGGGGCGGCAGAGGATGCGAGTCCCCTCGACGGTCGGCTGCCCACCGCGGCACACGAGCGTCCGGTGATCGAGCTCGAGGAACCCGCGCTCGGTGCAGCGCACGCCCTCGTCGCTGACGAACGCGCACCGCATGCCATCCCGCTCGCTGACCACCCGCTTGACCTCGTTCGGCACGTACCTCGGGTCGGCATCCGCCGCTCGGGCCTTCGCCGCCCGCGGCCGTGACGTCTTGCCGAACTTCTCCTTCTCGAGCTTTGCCAGCAGCGCATCGAGCGCCCGGTCGAGGACCACCTCGAGGTCGCCGCTCGGATTCCGGTGCCGCAGGAGCGCCTGCGCGCGCAG